>JBEGOB010000123.1:0-6582 GCA_041182265.1 Verrucomicrobiota bacterium
GAATCGAAATCACCGGTTCCATCCGCTTCTCCAACGACATGATCATCGATGGAAAAATCGAAGGTGAAATCACCTCGGACAAGGGACGCGTGACCATCGGCGAGAACGCCATGATCAAAGGCGATGTCACCGCCGGCGAGGTCAAGGTTTACGGCAAAGTGGAGGGAAAAATCACCTCACAACGCTGCGAGCTCAAGGATAAGTCGAAAATCAACGGCGACATCAAATCCAAGGTCTTCTCCATGGAAGAAGGCGCCCAACTCTCCGGTCGCACCGACATCGGAGGCTGATCCCGGCGTTTGGAAAATTTCAAATCTCTGCGGAACACGCAAGTTCCGCTTGGATTCGCTGTATCCACTCACCTCGCAATTTTTTGCCGACCGGCCCAGGCGTCAGACACTTCTCGCCCAAGCGCGACACCGGCACCGGCCCACGGATGGCCGAACTGAGGAAAATTTCATCCGCCGCCTCCAAGTCCGCCATGCGCAAGGCGCGTTCGGCAGACGGAATCCCTAGCGTCTGCGCGATCTCCAACACGAGGCCCCGCGCAATCCCCGGCAAGCACCCGGAACTCAAAAACGGTGTCCTCAACTCACCGTTTTTCACAAGAAACACGTTTGCCATGGCTGCCTCACACCAGTCACCTGCCGTATTGAAAAATAGCGTTTCCTGAAATCCACGCCGCCGCGCGTGATCGAGCGCCAGCAAATTTTCCGCATACGACGCGCACTTGAGGCCCGCCACAGGCGAGTTCTGATTCCTCGTCCACGGCGAAATCTCAACCGCCACGGACTCTGGAATTTCCCCCGCCGCCACCGCAGTCATCCACACCTGCGCATCCTCACCCCGCGCTAAATCATCCAAGCCCCCGCTCCCTCCGGTTACCGCAAGTCGCAAGCGCGCGCGCCCGCTCCCGCATCCATTGGCCGCTAAAACTCGCCGCGCCCCCCCAAGCAAATCCGCTTCCACCGCCTTCCAGCCCAGCCTTTCCATCCCACTCGCCAAGCGCGCCAAGTGCCGATCCATCAAGATCGGAACACCATCAAGCGCCAAAATCGTCTCAAACAACCCCAAGCCATGACCCAGCCCGCGGTCAAACGGCGACACGGAAAACTCCGCAACACTCACGCAGCGACCTTGACTCCAAATTTGCATCATCCGGCAAAGTCTGACTCGACCGCACCGAACTTGTAAACTCTTGCGTCACGCCACCAGATCATCAAGTTTCCCCCATGCGGATTTACATTTTCGTGTGCGGACTGACGGTCCTTGCAACTGGCGCGGCAGCCGTCTCCATTCTAGAACGCCCAGCCTCGATCGGCTTCATCCAAGGCGCGCTCACCCTCGGCGGCGGCATCCTCATTTGCGGGATTTTCTCGATCAAAATGCGCTGGCACGGCATCATCGGTGCCGGCGTCATGGCCACGCTCGGCGCGACACGCGGCATCGCAAATTTCCCCGACTTGGCGAAGTTTCTCACCGGCGACCGCCCACGTGGCAGCGCGCCCATCCTCGAATTCGGGGTGACCGCGATTTCCATCCTCCTCCTCGTCAGGGTGATCCGGGCGCTGGCACTGGAACGGACACGCCGGATGCTGGAGTCGGAGGAGTGACCTGAATCTCCACCGGCTCAGGCTCAAGCACTTCCGCCTCCAATTTCGGGAAAATGTCGGTCCATTCGTGCAACGAGTATGCCTCGCCAATTCCCCCCATCTCTCCCAACAAGGCCCCACACCGCTCACGCCACTTGGCATAATCCGGTGGCCCTTTGACCGCCTCTCGACTGCCCGGAAAAATCACGTAGCTGACCTTCAAATCTGAAACCGGACGGCTATACGGCGACGCCTGCGCATTGATTTCCCGCGCCATCCGCAAGGACCCCTCACCCACTTTGAAACTCGGCCCGCCATCGCCGACGATCGCCGGATAGAGCTTTTCCCCGTAAATCACCACCGCGTAGTCACCTGCCTTCGGCGCGTAGGCATCCTTGGAAGTCAGAATATCCACCGGCACCACCACGAAGGGATCATACTCGGCCACCAGAAAACTCCGCCGCTTCAAGTCGTCCACACCTCGCTTCAAATACGCAATCCGCTCCCGCAACCACCGCTTCCGGTCCGCCGTCGTCGCCCGGTCCGCCAATTCTTTTTCCCCCACTTGGATCCGCGCCTCCCACCCCGCCAACATCGGATTCGGCGTCTTGGTCTGCTTGATCCAACCGTAGCTGGTAAACGGTTGGTAATGCGTGGAATTCACAATCGAATCCGGCATTTTCGGCAACCGATCGCCATCGGAACCATCGGAAACCACATCCATCTCCGCCTGCATGAAAAAAACCTTCCGCCCGCCCGCCGCCTCCAAATGCAGAATCGTCTCGCAGTCGTAAATGTTGTGCTTGGTCAGCAGTTCATTCAGCGAGGTGGCATCGCGCCGGACTCGCAACACTTTGTTTTCATACAACTTATGGAACCACGACGAGACCGTGCCGCGCTCAAGCAAGCCACCCAAACCCGGTAAAATTTTCGAAAGCTCCGGATTCGTCGATTCCAGCTCAGCCATGCTTTTCGCCGCCTCCGGCAAGCGCAACGCGACTTGATAACTCGCCGTGTAACTCTCCGCCTCCTCACGCTCGCTCGAAGCAACTCCCCCCTTGGAAATCTTCACCTCCGTCTTGAACGGAATGCCAGAACGCAGCTTCCGCACATCCGTAATGGCCCCAGACTCAAGCACCTCTGGCTCGGCCAAGCGCTCTTCCGCGTCCGCAGCTCGCTTCTCAGCCGCCGCGAGCGATTTCTCAAACGCCGCCTTCTCGCGACCGTGCATTTCCTCCAACTCCGCTCTCACACGCGCCTCCGCATCACGCACAAGCCTCGCTACATCCGCCACCCGCTTCCCCGAGTCTTTCTGGAAAACCTCCTTCAACCCACGCTTCACCTTGCCCGGAAATCCCGTGAAAACCAGCACCGTCAGCCCCAAAGCCAACACAAAAAATCCCGCACGCATCCACGGAAAGCCTTTCACACGGCGGTTCTTCGGGGTTTTTCTCGATTCCATACGCACGGATACTACGCAGCAACTTGCTATCCATCAATCTCCGCAAACCGACTTTTTCCACCTTTTTCAATTTCCCCAAAACTCAGCCATGACAAACCCGCTCACATCCCTACACTCCCCCTCGTGAGTTATCAGGTCTTCGCCCGCAAATACCGACCCAGAACCTTCGACGATGTCCTCGGACAGGATCACGTCGTTCGGACCCTTCGCAACGCCATCGAACAAAAGCGCCTCGCACACGCTTATCTTTTCGTCGGCCCTCGCGGCACCGGTAAAACATCCACCGCCCGCATCTTCGCAAAAGCCCTCAATTGCACCAACGGCCCAACCGCGGACTTCAATCCGGACGAGGACGTCTGCATCGAGATCGCCGAGGGCCGCTCACTCGACGTCCTGGAAATCGACGGTGCCTCCAACAACGGCGTCGAACAAGTCCGCGACCTTCGCGAATCCGTCCGCTTCGCCCCAGCTCGCGGACAGTTCAAAATTTTCTACATCGACGAGGTTCACATGCTCTCGAACGCCGCCTTCAACGCGCTCCTCAAGACGCTCGAAGAACCGCCACCGCACGTGAAATTCATCTTCGCCACCACCGAGGCGAATAAAATCCTCCCCACCATCCTCTCGCGCTGCCAACGCTTCGACCTCCGGCCCATCCCCACGGAAACCATCGCCAAGCACCTCCTCCACATCGCCAGCGAGGAGGGCGTCACACTCGAGGAGACCGCCGCTTGGGCCATCGCAAAAGGGGCCGACGGCGGAATGCGCGACGCACAATCGATGCTCGACCAGCTGGTTTCATTCTGCGGCGAAACCATCAACGAGGCCAACGTCCTCGACGTCTTCGGTTTCACTTCACGTGAAAAAGTCGCCTCTCTCACGCAAACCCTCCTCGCCCGCAACAATCCAGCCGCACTCTCGCTCATCCAAAAAGAAGCGGAAAGCGGCCGCGAGCTGTCTCAACTCCTTGGCGAACTCATCGGCTGCCTCCGCGCACTCTTGGTCGCAAAGCTCGACCCTTCCGCAGACGGCGAGGGCATCCCCGCCCACCTCTGGAGCGCCCTCCTTCAAGCGGCGGACGAATACGCGCCAGATCGCATTCTCGCCGCCATCGACGTGTTCGCAGAAACCGAAGGCCGCATGAAATGGGCAACAAACAAGCGCCTCCACTTCGAACTCGGCATCATCAAGGCCATCCAATCGCTCGGCGAAGTCCGCATCGCGGATGTCATTAAAGTGCTCACACGCGGCGCGGACTTCCTCCC
Organism: Verrucomicrobiota bacterium; assembly: GCA_041182265.1. Taxonomy (GTDB): domain Bacteria; phylum Verrucomicrobiota; class Verrucomicrobiia; order Verrucomicrobiales; family Akkermansiaceae; genus Luteolibacter. The sequence continues at coordinate 4,320 of JBEGOB010000123.1, forward strand.
CGCCACGCCCCCAAGCGCAAGCGCCACGCCCCATCAAGCCACTCCCGCGCTCCCGACTCCCAGCCCGATCACTCCGCCAGCACCCGAGCCCGAGCCAGTCGCCGAACCCATTCCGGAGCCGATTCCCGAACCCACGCCCGCGCCTGAGCCAGAACCCGCGCCGGAACCCGCGGCAATCATTCAGAATCCGCCAAAATCCGAGCCAGCACCTGCACCCGCGCCTGCACCCAAGCCAAAATCCTTGAGTGCCATCGCAGCTGTAGACTCTTTGATTGCCGCAGCCCCGGACGTCAGCGAGTTGCCAGCACCCGAGCCACCACCTTGGAAAAACGAAGCACCCGCCGCGGAGGCACCCGCACCCACGCCACCTCCGCAGCCCACCCCTGTCATCGACGAAACTTTCCACAACGACCCTCTCATCCAAGCCGCTCTCGTAAAATTCGAAGGCAAAATCCTCGCGTAATTCATCCATCAACCCGCACTCAACTCTCCATGAATATCCAGAAACTCATGAAACAAGCCCAGCAAATGCAAGCTGGCCTCGCCGCAAAACAAGAAGAACTCGCCATCCAAACCGTGGACGCATCCGTCGGCGGCGGTAAGGTGAATGTCATCGCAACCTGCGCCGGAGAAGTCCTCTCCATCAAGATTGACCCATCAGTCATCGACCCCTCCGATGCGGAATTCCTCGAGGACCTCGTCCTCAAAGGCGTCCAAGAAGCCATCGCCAAAGGCAAGGAAAAGGCCGCGGCCGAAATGAAAAAACTCACCGGTGGCCTCGGAATCCCCGGAATGTAAATTTCAAACTCCCCCCCACACAACATGCCCATCTGCCAAGGCCTCGGGTGGGCATGTGTCCGTGGCTCTCTCCTGCTCTACGCCGTCACGGTTTTTTCATTCGCCTTCCAACCGGATTTTCTAGCAGCCTTCACGGTCATCCCCATCTGGCTCTGGGCCTGCCTCGGGATCGCCCTCGCACTCGCCGCTTCTTACTACGCGCAAACCCGCTTCGCCCTGATCCTCGCCGCATCATGGCTCGTCACCGCTCTCGTCGGCTCTGAGGAATCCCGCTCAATCGTCTTTCCCAAACCCGCAGAAACTCTGCAGCCCTGCTTCCCGCAAGCACGCCACGCACAATCCATCATCCGCGTCGCAAGCTTGAACTGCGCAATCTTCGGCTTCGGCAACCCCGGCAACGACCTCGCCGCATGGCACCCGGACATCGTCCTCCTCCAAGATACCTACTCCCCGCAAGTCCGCGCCCTCTCACAAACTCTCTACGCCGGACGCGGCCATTTCCAATTCAATCACACGAATGGCATCATCAGCCGATGGACGATCAAAAATCCCGTCCTCGAAGCGAAGCAACGCAACCAGCAAGTCACCATCGCCATTCCCAATTTTGGCGATCTCGTCACCGTCAATCTCCACCTGCTCTCCGCCGCCACCGATCTCAGGCTTTGGAACCCCTCCGCATGGCGCGACCACCGCAACACGCGCATTCTTCGCCGCAAGGAACTCACGGACGTCCTAACACGACTCGAAAATACAACGAATTTCCCCCAAGTCCCCACCCTCATCGGCGGCGACTTCAATGCCCCCAGCTCGGACCCCGTCCACAGCTTGCTCAAACCCCATTTCCTCGATTCATTCAAAACCGTCGGCACTTTTTGCGGCAACACCTACCCTCGCCGCCTCCCCCTTTTACGAATCGACCACATCTACGCAAGCCACCACCTAACACCCATCCGCACACGCACCATCGAGACCCGCCACAGCGACCACCGAATGGTGATCACCGACTATCAAATCAACAAAATCCCCCGCACCTCGACGCACTGACTAACCAACAGCCTCGCACCACCCAGTCGATCGGCTTTAGCAGGTTAGATTCAGGTTCGCCTATTCATTCAGTGTCTTACTCAAGATGCTTGAAACTCACCATACCAACGCACAGGCTTGCCGCTGACATTATAGCTCCACCTCAGCAAGACCAACACCACGTCTTGTAACACCACACATCCATGGAACAGCTTCCAAAATTTGACGAAACATTTGCGCCAATCCTACAAGTCTTAAACACCGGCGAGATCATGGATCATCGATCGTTGGTAAACTCCGTTCAAGAGAAGTTCTACTCACATCTCTCAAAAGAAATTTTGGACCTCAAGACCAAAAGCGGAGACCCACTTCTAGAGAACCGCATTGCATGGGGAAAATCTTATCTCAAGAAAGGAGGGTTCGTGCACTATCCAAAAAGAGG
>JBEGOB010000124.1:0-6204 GCA_041182265.1 Verrucomicrobiota bacterium
CCAAAATTCACCAAAGTCCCAAGTGGGCGGGCCAAGACATCCTGGGCGGTGGTTCCCGAGCCCTCGTCGAGCGGCAGCCAGATTTCATCCGTAGCGGGAAGCACCGTCACCACGACATCTGCTATGGCGAAGTTTTTCCCATCGGTGACGGTGTAGGAAAATCGATCCTCTCCGTGAAATCCGGCGCGCGGGGTGTAGCGGATCAAGCCGCCTTCAACCGCCGAGGTTCCATTGGCCGGCACGGAAACCTCGCTGATGACAAGGGTCTGCGAAGTGCCGTCGTTGCTGTCGTTTGCAAGCACATTCACCAACACGGAAGCCCAGGCAGTCACGCTCGCGGAGTCGCCATTGGCGGTTGGAGGAGTCGTCGGTGCCAAACCTTCCACAAAAAACGCCGTCGCCGGAACGGATTGCTTTGCGATCGATGCGCTTGACCACGACAATGTCAGCGCCGGATTGCTCGCCGTGCCGCGCCGGTAAGAGAGAGTGAAGGGATGCAGACCGCTTTTCAGATTCACACGCGCGGAGACTTCCATCCCTCCAACATAGGTCTTGTCGGCATCCAAGAGCTGCATGTCATGGAGGCGGAGAAATGCCCCCGTATCCGCGCTCAAATAGAAGGTATAGACGGCGTCCGCCGGGACATTTAGATAGCCTTTGAATTCCAACCCGATATTCCCATCCCGAGTTCGAATCGAAACATCCGGCCGCGGATTTTCACCAGTCGCTGTGGCGGTGAGCGTTGCAAATGACGGCACCCACGGGTAATCACCCTCAAAAGCGCGCCACGCCACGCCCGGGCGCACCGGCGACGGCGTGAGTGACGGCACGAATTCCGAATCATAGTTCCTGATAGCTGATGAATTCGGACGACGCACACGTAGCACCGCATCCTTGAATTCCTGCTGCGTAGGAACACCGGCTTGACCTGATAGGTCAGTGATTTCCTTGGGATCAGCCACTGTGTCATACACTCGAAAGTTCACGGAATGGCCAGTCGTGTTGTAGCGGATGCCCTTGTAGCCGCGGCGATAAATTACCTGTGCCTGATTGCGAGTGAGTCCGCGGTGGTTGGCACCAAAATCTGCATACGTTGGTGTGGTGCCGTTATGATAGTATTCGATATAAATGGTGCTTTCGCGCTGGGTTCCGGCTCCTGTGAGTGTGGGCACCAATGAAACGCCGTCTGAACGCGCAGGCGCGGCCACCCCGGCGATCTCCGCGAAGGTGGGCATCCAGTCATGGAACTGCGAGGCGTGGTTCGTCACTCGACCTGCCGGGATTGCGGCGGGCCAGCGGGCGACCAGTGGCTCGCGGATGCCCGCCTCCCACGTATCGCGCTTGATGCCATCCATGTGACCGTATGACTTGAAAAACGACGGGTCCTGCACGACTCCCGTATAGCTTCCCTCGTTGTGCGGCCCATTGTCCGAGGTGAAGACGACCAGTGTGTTATCATCGATCCCGAGATCGGCTAGCAGGTGGAACAGATCACCGACCGCATCATCGACGCGGCGGACCATGGTGGCATGGCGTTTGTTCGCATTCGACCATCCGCTCTGTGCCGAATAGTCCGGATGAATCCAACTGTCGATGGTGCCGCTGGCGGTGTTGATCATCGCTCCGGATGTGCCGGTCCATTGCAAGCCTCCTGCCTGTCCACCGCCGGACGGAAATGATTGCGTTGGAACGACGAGTGCACCATGCGGGGCGGTGAGCGCCAGATAGAGAAAAAACGGCTGTGTGGGTGTGGTCGAATGTTGGTCGCTGATCCATTTCTTTGCACGTGCTGTGAAGAGATCTGTGGAATAACATTTGTCGAGTTGGGATGTGACATCCTTAGTCATCTCCCAGACAGTGTTCTTGCCATCCGGGTCTCCGACATCCACGGGATTTTCCTTCGGATAGTGGCGGTGGCCTGCTGAGTGGTCGAGATAGCCGAAGAAGAAATCAAAACCCCTCTGCGTGGGAAACGCCGGCGAGGTGGAGGGCGAACCGCCGGCCACCGCGCCACCAGCCACGCCCCATTTGCCGATCACCGCGGTGGCGTATCCTGCACCTTGCAGCACGGAACCAAGGGTGTGGTTGTTCTCCAACTCCTTGTCGAACTGGTTGTCACGCACATTGGCATGCCCTTGGTGCACACCCAGCAAGAGTGAGGCACGCGACGGCGCACACACCGGTGCCGGGCAGTAATGGCGGGATAGGATCGCACCCTGTGCCGCCATCACGTCGATGTGCGGTGTGTGAAACGAGGGTAAGCCCGCCGCGCGGCGGGCATTCTGATTCAGCACGCCGAGGTCGCCGTAGCCGAGGTCCTCAGTCAGGATGAAAATAATGTTAGGCCGGGTGGAGGCGGACATTCCACCCGCTGCGCAGATGAGGGCGAGTAGCACAGTTATCAAAATTCGAATCATGGGCGGATAACGTTTACAACAATCATTCGAGACCGACGCGAAAGAATTTTGATCCTGCGGATGGTGATGAAATTTCATAGCTTGTGGTGCGTGCGGGTTCCGGAGCGGCAGGCAGACCGGCGGCAAGCCTTTCGGACCAATCCGTCAGGTTCGCGCTGCTGTAGATCGAGAAGAGTGTTCCGGGCATGGAAGGCCAGATGAGTTGGGACTTATTTGGCAAGTGTTCCAATCGGGCAAGGAACCTGCTGTTTGAATCAAGTGGATCGATTCCCAGGCGGACCTCCGCCCCATCGACCGTGCCATCACCATCGCTGTCCTGCTGATCGGGATCGGTTTCGCCGGGATCGACCCACCCATTGAGATTCGGATCCTCGGTGTTGTCTGGAATGCCATCATCATCAGTGTCCACGGTGGCGAGCACGGGCATGATGGGCGGTGTGATTGGGTTGCCAGTGGCTAGGCGGTCGCGCGGCGCTTGATAATCGAGTGCGACGAGGCTGCGGATCATCTTACGGGCGCTTGTCATCAGGATTTTGGCGTTCGCCGCAGTCGGGTTAGCCGCGAGATTGCTTTGCTCTCCGACATCGGTGGCAAGGTCGTACATCTCGTAGGTTTTTGTTTTATACCGATAGATGAGCTTCCGGTTTGCGGCGCGGTAGATCGCAAAGAAATCCTCATACTCATGGCTGTGAGGGAAATTCAGGAGAAATTCCTGCGGGCGGTGGCTTCCGGGTTCGGCCCGGAGATAAGGACGGAGGTCGAACCCATCCACGGCTTGAGGCGCGATGACACCCGCCGCGCCGAGAATGGTGGGGAATAGGTCCCAAATGGCAGTGATGTCATGGCAGGCGGAACCGCCAGGAATGGGGAGTGCCTGTTGGAACGGGTTCGTAGGATCGGTTTCGGCCCAGCCGATGATCAGTGGAACGCGGGTCCCGCCTTCGTAGGCGTGGCCTTTTTTTCCCCGGTATGGGGCGGATGGACCGACCCCACCGGCATCCATCGGGATGGGAGCGTCGCTGCCGTTGTCTCCGATGAAAACGATGAGGGTGTTTTTCGCCACACCGAGATCCTTAAGCTGCTGCATGATAGATCCAAGTGATTGGTCCATGCCCTCGACCAAGGTGGCGAAGTTTTTCTGGTAGCCGCTAAGGGTGGGATAATTCGCGCTGAACTGCGGGTCTGCGTCCTCGAAGGTGGCATGTATCGCGTAATGGCTCATGTAGGCGAAAAACGGCTTTCCGCTAGACACCGAAGTGGCGATTTCTCGATTTGCCTCCTGGGTGAGAGCGCCGGTTAGAAATATATTCTGTCCCCAGTAGTCTGCTAGCCCAGGCACTTGATAGGCGGGATTGTTTTTCACGAAATTCTGGGTGCCCAGATAAGAACCAGGGCCGCCGAGTCCACTGCCGGCGATGTTCACGTCGAATCCCATCGCACGTGGATCATGGATCGGCTCGGAGTTTGGGCCGAAGTGGGCTTTGCCGATGGAAACTGTCGAGTAACCCACGTCTCGCAGCAGGCGCGGGAGCAGTTGTCCAGACGGGTCTGTGCCTGTCTTCTCCCAATCCTTTGGTGGGATGAGATTATGGGAGGCGACCGCATCACCGGTGTCCTGCGGAGTGGCCAGCGCGGTCCACGTGCTTACGTGGTGCCGGGTGGCGTTCTTGCCTGTCATCAGGGACGTTCGGCTGGGAGTGCAAACGCTACACGCGGAGGCGTTGGTGAATCGCATGCCATGGGCAGCGAGGGTTTCCATGTTTGGGGTGCGGTAGCGCTGGTTCAGCGGCTTGATTACCGCTTGACCGTTGAGATAGCAAAACGGCACTGAGGTATCCATGACTCCCATGTCGTCCGCCAAAAACACCACCACATTCGGCCGGGCCGGCCCGACAACAACATGCGCCGTGGCGGTGGCCGAGCCGGATGAATTGGCTGCTGTCAGCGTGAAGTCTGTTGTTTCCTGAACCGTAACCTGGCGGGTGGAGCCAGTAACGACGCCCAAGCTGGGGGAAATAGCAAGCGTCTCCGCGCCTTGCACCTGCCACGACAAGGTGACCTCGCCTCCAGCTCCCACATAGCTTGGGCTGGCGGTGAACGAAGCGATTGAGGGCGGAACTACGCTGCCGTTTTCCTGAAGTTGGAGGAAATTGAGACCGGTAGTACCGCTAGCCGGAGCATTGACACGCAGTGCGATTAGTCCGCCAGCGGCCGGACTGATCGCCATCCAAGCAGGCGCGACCGTGCCGTTGTTGAGCGGAGTGAACGAGACGGAATTCGGGCTGCCACTGGTTCCTGAGATCAATGAATATGAACCCGTGCTGCCATTGTTGCCGCGCGATCCATAGCTCAAAAGGTCATACGTCTTTCCGGAATCCAGTCCGGCAAACGTCAGTGTGAGTGTGGCGCCGTTATTCAGGAACACGCTATCCCTCAGTGCTGTCGCGGCGAACGTTGCTACCGCTGCTGGATAGCTCCCCGTGTAGTTCGCGCCAGATCGAGCGGAGCCTGTGTCGCCAGTGCCGCCTTTCACCACGGACAAGGACCAGCCTGTGGCAGCGTTGCCCGTGTCCACCAAAGTCTGCGGGGAGGCGCTGCTGTTGATGGAGACGACGCCCGATGTGGGATTGTTGGCGGGCAGCGAGAGGTTATTGTAGTTTAGCTCGCTCGCTGGGTAGGTGGTTTGGTCGTCGATGGAGGTGCTATTGAAGTCCATCAGAACCGTTTTGGCGGTCACGGAAGCGACAGAAATCAGCAGCAAGAGATAGAAAAATACAGATTTCATGACAACAGCGCGGAATACGATTTGATTCGCCTACCCGTCGCGAAGCACACATTGGGAATTTTCATCTATTTTATGGTTCTCGAGATTGAAGGGATGGAAGGAAATTCAAGGTCGCCAGCCTTCGCTGGTGATCCCGTTTTTCCGTCAAAATTCTAACAAATACGAAAATCTCTTAGGCATTGCGGCGACGGCGCAGCAGGGCGAGCGTGCCAAGACCAGCTACCAGCGTCGCAGCGTTCGGCTCGGGGACCACGGTCATCGTGACGAAGTTGGTCGCGCTGGTGGTGTCGCCAGTGTAGTTGGAGCCGCTGGTAGTGTCGTTGTAGTTAAACTGCCACTCGTTGAGACCGAGGATGAAAGTCGAGTCATCCGCAAGGAGTGTCAGGCCGGCCCCGGCATTGTAGCTGAAGAGTCCGTTATTCCATGCGCCGATCGAGCTGATCAACGTCAGCTTTGAGCCGTTGGCAAGTGCCGTGCTGGCGGCGAGGTCAGTGAGTGTTAGGATGGTGCCGCTGGCGATGTTCAACGTGCCACTCGAATAGGTCAAATCACCAGCAATTCCCGGAGTGCCTGCGTATAGGTTGGTCTGCAATTCGTAAGCGTAAGTCGAGCCGTTTTCCAACGACAGGTTGCCCGAGCCGAGGCTTTCGATGCTGTTGCCCGGGGCGAGTGTGCCACCGTTTTGCACGGTGACGGTGCCTACCAGACTGCCGGAGCCTTGCAGGATGGCGGTGGTGCCGACAGTGGTGCTGGTGTTGGCGAGCGAGCCGTTCACTGCCAGTGAGCCTGCGTTCACGGCTGTATTCCCCGTATAGATACTGTTACCGGAAATCACGAGCTTGCCGCTGCCGGTCTTGGTGATACTGCCCGTTCCGGTGAGGACGCCGGAGAGGCTGATGGTGCGAGCCGTGGTGCCATCCGCGGAATCAAGAGTATTGAACGTGGTGCCGGTGGCTGCGTCCGTGAGGGACATGTTCATGCTGCTGCTCCAGTCTGCCCCAC
>JBEGOB010000125.1:0-11208 GCA_041182265.1 Verrucomicrobiota bacterium
TTTCCATAAGCATTTCAATCTATAAACCTCTATTCAATTATGTCAGCTATCACTCAAGAAAACGCGATTTCAAACACGCCCATGCAGTCGCTGCTCGGTGCGATTCAAATTGCTGCGGGAAAGCCTCGCGAGCAATCGACCACTTTACCCGCCAGTGCTTACACGGACCCTTCTTTCCACGAATTTGAGAATCGAGAAATTTTTGGGAAGGAGTGGATTTCCTTGTGTCATATTTCGCAGTTGCCCAAGGCCGGTGATTTTGTGCGCGTGGATCTTTGTGGCGAGCCGATGTTGGTGGTGCGTGGTAAGGACATGGAGGTTAGAGTGCTCTCACGCACATGCCGCCATCGCGGAATGGATCTCATGCCGAGTGGATTTGGGCATCCGGACGAGGGGAACAAGCGTGTGATTTTGTGTCCCTATCATCTTTGGAGTTATGATCTGGGTGGGAAGCTCGTTGGCGCGCCTGAAATGCAACAGGCTGAGGGATTTGACAGAAGTGAAGTGTGTTTGCACGAATTCCGAAGTGAGATTTGGGAGGGATTTGTCTTTGCGACTTTATCTGACAGTATTCCGCCCATTGCGGAAAAATACAGCCGCTTTCGAGACGATTTCGTTGGAAAGTGGAACATGGCGGAAGGGGAGTTGGTTTGGTCTGCACACTGGGAGTGTGAGTTCAATTGGAAAATTCTGTTGGAGAATTTTATGGAAGCCTATCATCACATGGGCGCGCACATGAAGACGCTTGAGCCATTCCTACCTGCGCGTGGTTGTTGGACCGAGCCATACGATCCAGAATTTTCGTGCATGCACTTGCCGCTTAAAGACAGCATGAAGCAGCAGATTTTAGCCTCGGGTGATCCCGGCACGCCATTCCCGATTTTTCCTGGGCTGGCATTGGAGGATTGTGTGGAGTGGGGTGTTTACCTTGGATTCCCGAATTTTCTGCTCTTTTCTGCTCCAGATCGGGTTTATTGGTATCGCTTGTTACCGACCGGCCCTGAGACTTGTTCTCTGATGACGACAATGATTCTTCCACCAGGTGCGAGATCTTGGGACAATTATGAGGAGACTTTGAAAAAGGAAGTGCAAGGTGGTATCGATTTTCACATGGAAGATATGGAGGTGTGCACGGCAACTCAGCGCGGTATGAACTCATCCGGGTATGCGCAGGGACGATTGAGTCACCTCGAAGAGCCGATTTGGCAGTTCCAAAAATACCTTGCTGAGGTGATTCGGCGCGTCTCGTGAGTCGAATTGAAGGGTAAAATCGCTGAAAAAGTATGAGGATTAAAAAAAATCTTCATACTGGCCTCTTGCCTGCTTAATCTCACCCGCACAATGGCAGGTGAAGATCAGAATGACGGAGTGAGGCGGGTGACCGTTTCCATGCAAGAGGAGACGTTTCAGGCTTTGGATCGGCTTGCAGCTGCGCGTGGCTTTGAGAGTCGCTCGCAGGCAGTCGCGGAAATGATTCATCAGCATGCGGCTCAGCATTTGGGGAAAATCGGCACTGAGGTGATGGCGGGAACGCTCACGGTGGTCTATGATGAGTCGAAGAGCACGCTGCTACGCGATCTCTCAAGAATTTTTCGGGACCACATCGCCGAGGTGATTTCTTCTCAGCATGTTTTATTGGAAGATGAACATGTGCTTGAGGTGATTCTGATGCAGGGGCCGGCGCGCACATTGCGTGATATCACAAACAAGCTCGTCACCTGCAAAGGTGTGAAAACTGCGCATCTCACACTCACTCCTCACCTGATTCCGCCGCTGCATGCCAAGGGAAACGGAAATCGTCTATGAAAGTAATTTTTGAAAAGAATTTGAATGCCTCGGGCATGTGGTCAGCGGTGGTTTCACGCGGTAAGCGACTTCGGATGACGGATCTTGAAGGCGGCGCGAATGTCGGAATGCTGCTGTATAATGCGCTCGAACGCACTGAACGCTACAACATGCCGGACACCCTGAAAGGGCAGCATATCTTCTATCTGCGCAGTCCCTATTGTCTCCATTCAGATATGGGGCGTTTGCTTGCTTCAATCACCGAGGATTCGGTGGGTTGGCATGACACGGTTTGTGGGCATTCCGATGCGGCGCGTGTGCTTGCGAAATTCGGTGAGAACGATTACCAGCATGCGAAGAATGAATGGTATCGGAATGGCCGGGATTGTTTCCTCATCGAACTTGCGAAATGGGGACTCGGAAAGAAGGATCTGGTGCCCAATCTCAACTGGTTCAGTAAAGTTGTGTCAGATGAGTCCGGAAATCTAACGTTTGTTCCTGGGAATTCACAGGCGGGTGATTGTGTGGAAATCCGCTTTGAAATCGACACTCTTGTCGTGCTCAATACTTGTCAACATCCCTTGGACCCTGATCCAGTGTATCATCAGCGGAAAGTGAAGATCGAAGTTTTTCAAGGGTCTTCGCCTGCGATTGACGATCCATCGTTAATGGTGTGTCCCGAGAATCTGCGCGCTTGGGAAAACAATCAAAATTATCACACTCTACGCTTCTAACGGACATGATTGAAAGTCAACTCCAACCCACACTCGCAATTTATCGTGAAGTGATTCCCGCCGGCGATTGGTGGATCCGCGAGATTAAGAAGGGTCAAACGCTCCGCATTCTTGATCTTGAGGGGAATCAAGCGGCAGATACTCTATTTTTCAGCGCTGCCGATGCGACTGAGCGTTACAGTGCGGACCGGACGATCCAAGAGCAGTCCGCGCTTTATCTCACAAGCGGAACTCGGCTGATGAGTAATGAAGGCAATATTCTGTTGACGATAACAGCCGATACATGTGGCCGTCACGATACCTTGGGAGGCGCATGTTCGCGTGAGTCCAATACGATGCGCTACGCTCATGATAAAGAATGCATGCATGCTTGTCGCGATAGTTTCATCCGGGGGGCACAAGAGTGGGATGTTGAGCTCACCAAGCGTGACATCACCTGCAATATCAATTTCTTCATGAATGTGCCGGTTTCACCAGACGGCGGCCTGACTTTCGCCGATGGAGTTTCCGCTCCTGGAAGATATGTGGAAATGGTCGCAGCAATGGATGTCGTGTGCCTGATTTCCAACTGTCCTCAGTTGAATAACCCGTGCAATGGATGGAATCCAACACCTGTCGAAGTTCTGATTTGGAATTGATATGAAAGCGAGAATTCTCATAGCAAATCGCGGCGAGATCGCGGCCCGTGCGATTCGGACATTCAACAGGCTCGGGCTAACAAGCATCGCGGTCTATTCGGATCCGGATCATAGTGCGCCACACGTCGATCTAGCCGATGTGGCATATCATCTGGGACCCGGGCCCGTGTCCGAGAGTTATTTATTGAAAGAGAAGCTCATTGAAATTGCGAAGGAATCCGGCGCAAGTGCGGTTTTCCCGGGTTATGGATTGTTGAGCGAGAACACCGACTTTGCAAGGATGTGCGAGGAAGACGGCGTGAAATGGCTTGGTCCGACTCCAGAGCAGATTATCGCATTTGGCTTGAAGCATGAAGCGCGGCGGCTTGCTGGGGCTGCGGGTGTTCCGTTGGTGCCAGGCACGGATTTGTTGGAAAACTGTGAGGACGCCGCCATGGCTGCGAGAGAATTGGGCTATCCAGTCATGTTAAAAAGCACGGCGGGCGGCGGGGGGATTGGCATGAAAGTGTGCCATGATGAGGAGGAACTCCGTCGCGAGTTTGAAACAGTCGTGCGTCTGAGTGAGCGCAGTTTTGGTTCTGGCAGTGTGTTTCTTGAGCACTTTATTCAGAGAGGGCGGCACGTTGAGGTGCAAATTTTCGGCGATGGCAAGGGGCGTGTATTGGCTTTGGGAGAGCGTGACTGTTCCGTGCAGCGGCGTAATCAAAAAGTGTTTGAAGAAACTCCGGCACCTGGTCTATCCGATGAAACGCGGTCTGCGCTTCATTCCGCGGCTGTCAAGCTAGGAGAAAGTGTCAATTACCGTTCTGCTGGAACCGTAGAGTTTATTTATGATGCAGATCGCGATGACTTCTTCTTCTTGGAAGTGAACACACGTTTGCAAGTCGAACATGGCGTGACTGAATTGGTCACTGGCATCGACTTGGTGGAGTGGATGGTGCGTCTTGCCTTGGATGAGTCATGGATTTTGCCGGATTCCGCGCCGGCGCCTCAAGGTGCTGCGATTCAGGCGCGGGTGTATGCGGAGGATCCGAATCATCAGTTCCGGCCAAGTTGCGGTTTGCTCACCGAGGTGGTGTTTCCCGAGTGGACACGCTGCGATGGTTGGATTCAGGCGGGAACGGAAGTAAGCCCGTTTTATGATCCTTTGTTAGCAAAGGTGATGGTGCATGGTGTGGATCGTTCGGCGGCTCTCATTGAGATTGCACGCGCCCTTGATGAAACGAAGATTTTCGGGATCGAGACGAATCTGCGCTATCTGAGAAAAATCGCGCAGTGGACTCCATTTGTCAGGGGAGGAGTCGCGATGCGTGACATGGCAGACTTTCAATACAGTCCTCATACGATTGATGTGGTGGCTGCAGGGACAATGACCACAGTGCAGGATTGGCCAGGACGCGTTGGTTTTTGGGAGGTTGGAGTTCCCCCAAGTGGTCCATTTGATAACTTATCGCTGAGGCTTGCCAATCGACTGGTTGGCAATGATGAGGGAGTTGCCGCCTTGGAAATCACGGTGTCCGGGCCGACTCTTCGATTCAACTCGGCGACATGCGTTGCCGTGGTTGGTGCCTGTGCCCTGATGTTAGTCAATGGTATGGCAGTGCCGATGAACGAACGGGTGTGTGTTTCTGCAGGTGATGTCTTGAAAATTGGACGCTTCGAAGTCAGTGGGGCGCGTGCCTATCTAGCAGTTGCAGGTGGAATTGAGTCGCCTCAATATCTTGGGAGTTGTGCGACGTTCACTCTTGGTAAATTTGGCGGGCCGTTTGGGCGTGCTTTGCTGCCGGGGGATGTTCTTGGAATCGGTCTTGCTGAGCTTGGAGATCGGTTGGACCGTGGTGTCGAATTACCGATTTCCAACTCATGGAAAATCGGTGTGTTGTATGGTCCGCATGGTGCTCCGGACTTCTTTTTGGATGAAGACATCGATACATTTTTTGCCACACAGTGGGAGGTTCATTATAATTCTGCGAGAACAGGCGTTCGGCTGATTGGGCCCAAGCCGAAATGGGCGCGTAAGGATGGCGGGGAGGCGGGTCTTCACCCATCTAACCTGCATGATAATGCTTATGCGATTGGTGCGGTTGACTTCACCGGAGACATGCCTGTGATTCTAGGTCCAGATGGGCCAAGTCTTGGCGGATTTGTATGTCCGGTTGTTGTGGTTGACGCAGAACTTTGGAAACTCGGGCAACTGCGGCCGGGTGATTTGATAGAATTTATTCCGGTGGATGAGACTTGGGCGGAGCAACGTCAAGTGGAACTGTGTGAATTTCTAGCAGGTAAGAGAACGCAGTTGTTGGACCCCGTGGGGAGTGAGCGGGGTTCGTGTTTCATCGATTCATTTGGCGAAGGGGATGAATCCGTGGTGGTGCGGAGAGCTGGTGATCGCTATCTGTTGATTGAGTTCGGGCCACATCATCTTGATTTGAAGTTGCGTTTCAAGGCGCACGTTGTGCATGAGTGGGTTAAAAATCAGGCATTGAACGGAGTGATTGACCTCACCCCAGGCATCCGGTCCCTGCAAGTGCACTTTGATCCATGCGTGATTTCTCGGTCCGAACTATGGCAGGTGATTCGGTGCGGGATTCATTCCTTGCCACCTTTGGCTGAAATTGAAGTGCCCACACGAGTGGTGCATCTGCCATTGAGTTGGGATGATCCCAGCACGCGTGAAGCGATCCGTCGTTACATGCAGAGCGTCCGGCCGGATGCGCCGTGGTGTCCTAGTAACCTTGAATTTATCCAGCGCATCAACGGATTGGAATCTCTTGATGAGGTTTACCGAATATTCTTTGATGCGTCCTATCTTGTGATGGGGCTTGGGGACGTGTATTTGGGGGCTCCTGTGGCGACTCCGTTAGATCCGCGGCATCGGATGGTGACGACAAAATACAATCCAGCAAGGACATGGACGCCTGAAAATGCGGTGGGTATCGGAGGGGCCTATCTATGTATTTATGGGATGGAGGGCCCTGGGGGCTATCAATTTACGGGGCGGACAATTCCTGTGTGGAATCGGTGGCGCAAGACGGCGGACTTTACGCAGCCTTGGTTGTTGAGGTTTTTCGATCAACTGCGTTTCTATCCTGTGAGCGCTGAGGAATTGTTGCGTTTGCGCGAAGAAGTGCCGCTGGGGAGGCATCGCTTGCAAATTGAGGAGAAGGTATTCCGGTTTTCCGATTATGAGAAGTTTCTTGCTGAGCATTCCGCAGAAATTGGTGAATTTCAAATCAAACAACGGGCTGCTTTTGAGGCGGAGCGAATGCGCTGGGAGGCTGCGGGCTTGTGCATGGATGTCCCTGCGGAAGCTGTGATCCCCGATGATGTGGTGGCGATTCCTGAGGGATGCTTTACCTTGGACAGTCCTGTCACTGGTAGCGTCTGGAAGGTTGAGGTGGTGATGGGTGCGAGACTTGCAGCAGGCGGTGCTGCCTTGATTTTAGAGGCGATGAAAATGGAGATTTCTGTTGAGTCCGACCATCACATTGAAATTATTGAAGTGCTTGTCACTGAAGGTTCAAGTGTTAGGGCGGGTCAGGCACTTGTGATTGCTAAATTGATCCAAGAAATTTGAAAATGAATATCAGCGAACTTCGTGCACGGTATGTGGATGGATTCACACCCACTCAATTGATTGAGGAGATTTGGGCGAGAATCATCGAGTGGAATGATCCAGCAATTTTCATTCATTTGCCTGAGAAATCGGTTTTACTTGATCTAGCAAATGAGGTTGAATCCATGTCTCGTGATCTTCCTCTTTGGGGCATACCGTTTGTGGTGAAGGACAATATTGATGTTGCGAATTGGCCGACAACGGCGGCTTGCTCAGAGTTTGCTTATGTGCCGACTCAAGATGCGCAAACGGTCGCTTTATTGCGGGAAGCGGGTGCAATTCCAATTGCGAAAGCAAATTTGGATCAATTTGCTACTGGCTTGGTAGGCACTAGGTCTCCTTATGGAGTTCCTCGCAATGCGATCGCAGATGGATACTTGCCGGGCGGGTCCAGCGCTGGAAGTGCGTCGGCAGTGGCAGCGGGCCTGTGTGTATTTTCATTAGGAACTGATACCGCGGGCTCAGGTCGTGTTCCTGCAGCTTTTCAAGAATTGATCGGATGGAAACCGACGCGAGGGCTTCTGAGCAATCGTGGCGTGGTTCCGGCTTGCAAGTCGCTTGACTGTATTTCGGTTTTCACAACATGCGCGGAAGATGCGCTCGAAATTTCAGGAGTTGTTGGCAAGTATGATGCGTTAGATGTATTTTCGAGGAGTGTTGTCTCGGAAGGAAGGCTTGGTGAAGGGTTTCGATTTGGTGTTCCCAAAGTGCTTGATTTTTCGGGTGATCCGGACACGCCTAAATTATTTGTGGCTTCTGTTGAGCGGATGACGGCGATGGGAGGGATTCCTGTTGAGATTGACCTAACTCCATTTACTGAAGCTGCGAAACTGCTGTATGAGGGGCCTTGGCTTGCTGAGCGCTGGGCATCGGTTGGTGACTTTGTTGGGGAAAATCCGGATGCCGTTTTTCCAGTAACCCGGAAGATTCTAGAAGCCTCAAGAGCGTGGGATGCAGTGGCCACCTTTCGTGCACAAGACCAATTGCGTGGTTTGGTGCGAGTGACTGAGTCAGTCTGGAATGAAATTGATCTCTTGCTGCTTCCAACGACGCCATGTCTTTATACGGTTGCTGAAAATTTAGCGGAACCTTATGCGACGAATACAACTTTGGGTCGTTATACAAATTTCATGAATTTGTTGGATCTTGCCGCCGTGGCGGTTCCGGCAGGGCGGGCTCGGGGTGGAATCGCGCCGTGGGGCGTGACTCTTGCGGCACCTGCGGGCGGGGATCAATTTTTGCTAGAGGTGGCGGCAAAATATCGCGGTGAGGAACTGGTCCGGCGGCATGATGTTTCCGATTGGATCCCTTTATTGGTTTGCGGCGCGCATCTTGAAGGATTGCCCTTGCATGCGCAACTGGTGGACCGCGGTGCAATATTGCGTGAGCGAACTCGGACTGCGCCTGTTTACAGGATGTATGCTATGCCTGCGAGTGGCGTTCTTCCTCCACGACCTGCGCTGATTCGAGATGAGCATTCTGGTGCAGCGATCGAGGTGGAAGTCTGGGAACTGCGTCCGATTGATTTCGCAGATTTTGTTTGGAAAATCCCTGAGCCGTTGGGGATTGGAAAGGTTTTACTTGAGAGTGGGGAGCTCGTGCCCGGATTTATAGCAGAGCCGCGGGCAATTTTCGGAGCCGAGGAAATTACTGGCTATGGTGGTTGGCGTGCGTGGTTGGATCATTGATGAGTGGTGCTTCCCCAAGTCCAGCCATCGACACATGCGCGCCAGAGGCCGCTACTAATTTGGTGTGCATCCATGTGGTGCATACCGATCGAATTCCAAGACTTTCCTGATGCTTTTAATATGGGTTTGCGTAGGATGGTTTTTTCCTGATAGTGAATGTCTGTCAGTTGGAGAATTTCGAAGGCTGTGACACTTTGTCCGTAGAGCGGCTTACAATTCTGTGCGAGGCGGTAAAGTTTTCCATCGCGAGTCAGGATGCGGCCCGCAGGTCGTGCAATATGTGAGTTCCCATGAACGATGGGGCTTTTAGTGTGCTCGATCCAAGGGCCTTTCAGGTTTTTGGAATGGTAGAGCCGAAGTTCGCTAGAATGCCAGTTTTGACCTGCCCCAGCGAATAGCCACCAATGATGATTGTGGAAGACGGGCGATGCGTCGGCGAGTTCTGCATCCTTGATTAGGGTTTTCACAAACTCCCACTGTTGTGGGAAATTTCGTGCTTTGTATAAGCGAACTGACCGGGCTTGATGTGTCTCCGGGATCATGTAATATTCATTTTCCCACTCAAAAACGTAAGGGTAAGAAAGATGAAATGGTTCATCGAGAATAATATTCCTGTAGGTCCATTGAAGTCCGTCTTCACTGGTGGCAAATGCGATTTGGCCGCGTTGTGTATCGTGATTCAGAACTTCAAAGAACATATACCATCCACCGTCCTTTTGAATCATGAAGGGGTCGGCGACAAAGTCCGCGCGGACGTCCGTTACATCGTGGTAAGTGAGTGCAGGTTTATTGTTTGCGCATGTTGAATTTACGTCCAAGGGTGAAGTTCCGGTGTAGATGGCTATCGACCAAATATCGCGTTGATCGGGCCCAGGTGCCGCTTGGGCGCTTGTGTTTGTCTTTGTGAAAGTCGCTTGAATCCTGTTGCGGAGATGGCGAATTTTTTGTCGGTGTGTGCCCATGGTCGCGAAATCAAAAGTTGCAATCCTATCGATAGCCGATGGCACGGTGGGCTGCAAATGATGATTTCGGGCAATGGGAATTTGACTCGATACTTGGTTGATGACTAAGAGATGTTAGTTTCCTGAGTTTGAGTAGGTTCGCAGGAAGAGCTTGATGTCACTTACACTTTGGGCGAAGCGGTCCAGTCCGGTCTGTTCGTCGCTGAGCAGCGAGTAGGCGGGGATCACGATTTTCCACTGGGTGTTCCAGGCACTGCGGCCGACCAGGCGGGAGTTGGTGAATTCCGCCGGCATGGTGCTGTAGAAATATGCCGGATCGTCCACGGCGCGGAAGGCTTGGTGTTTTCTCACGATCCAGAGTTGCTCGCTGAGGCTGCCTTCTGGCGTGAAGAACTGACCTGAAGAGAAACTGGTGCCTCCCAGATTCTTCGGCAGGGGAAGAGCCTGATCCTTGACCGACCAAGAGCGGATGGTGTTGGTGTCGCCCAGCGGAGGCGTCCGCATGGTGTCTTTGCCAGCTGGAATCAGGTAGGCATAGGGTGTCGCGGACAAGGCGTTGGTCCCGGAACTTGCAGGGCCGGATGCGCCCACGGTTCCGATTGAATACGGGTCCATTCCCACGTAGCCCTTGAATACCAAACCGGACGAGTAAATCTTGGTCGCGAAGGTGGACTGCGAGAAATTGTGATCCCCGGCGGCCAGCGGCCAACCGAAGAAGTTCAGTCCTTGCTCGATGGTGGTTGAGAATGGAATGACAATTCCGGGAACTGCGGATCCGTTGCTCTTGCGGATGTTGTTGCAATACATTGCCACGTCCGGGTCGTTTAGCACGTTGCTCATGATGTGCTGCTGGATGACTTGTTTCCAAAGCGTGTTGTCATCCGCCGTCGGCTGGTCCGCACGGATCCTGAAGAGCTCCTGGCGCAGAGAAAATAAGGTTCCGTTGCGATCCGGATTGTTGATTCCGAGGCGTCCCTTGACCACCGACCAGTCGTCGCGCAGCCCGCCTAGCGCGGAGGCCAATCCGGCGTCACCCTTGCCGGTTTCGATCGGATTGTCGCCGTTCCAAGCGCCCACCGAGAAGGATCCTACCACTTCATTGATGAACGCATCACCCACCGTGGAATCGAGAAGTCCCGTTTCGTAATCATAGGCCTTCGCCGCGCAATAGGCATAGGTTTGTGCGAGATCGAAGAGGTTCTTATACTGTGAGAGTTCCTCGTTTCTCAGATCACGGAACACGAGGTCGCGGGTGCGGTAGCCCTGGATGACCGAGGCGGCGCGCTGGCGGAAGGTCTCGCGTTCGGATAGAATGTGGTTGGCATTCGCATACAACTTCGAGACCCGCTCGTTGGCATGTTGCAGCTCGGTCAGGCGGCGGCTAATCTCATAAGCACTGCCGAGGACCTGGTCATACAAGCGCTCGAATTCGACGACGTGTTGTTTTTTGACGGAATCGAAATTGTAGTCGTCGATGTAGTCCTGCGCCTGCCCTTCGAGATCCGCCGCCTCCGCGTCGAGCAGGGCGGCCATGGTTTCGGCAGACAAGCCAAGCAGTTGCTGGGCATATCCGGCGGTTTCACCTGATAGAATCGCTGCCATCCGGCCGACCGAGGTCGCGTCATTGGCGAGGCCCACGCTGGTGGGTAGCGCTTCGGCGGTGGCTGCGGCCAGACCGCGGATGTAATCGCCCGATAGGGCGAAGGCCGCTGCCGTACTGGTCAGGGTGAAGGAGGCCTTGGTCATGGCGGCCGCCTCCGCGATTTTCGCGGCGGAGGCGTCGTT
>JBEGOB010000126.1:0-2898 GCA_041182265.1 Verrucomicrobiota bacterium
TCGGATTATAATCGTATTCTTGATAAGGGCAGATCAACTGATCCAATGATTGCGGGTTCTCCAAGTGGGAACCCGACTTTATGTGGAGTTCTTCGTTTGGTTCCAGAATCATTAACCGACGAAGAATTCGAGCATTTTGATTTTGACCCAATTCGTGAGTCTGGGATTGCTCCGAGTGGTATTCTGCCAGTTCCTCGGAGTTTTCCTAGTAGTATTGATTCTCCGAGAGTAATGAGGTCGGGTCATTCGCGGGGGAAGTTGCGCCTCGTCATGAACGAGGTAAGTTCTGGACAATACGACAAAATGGTCGTTTTTGAGAATTTGATGCATCTCGAGCAGGGGAGTGCAGACTTTAATGCTGCCTACATTGAGTTACGGTTGAGACTGATTGATCGGGTGCGGCGCCCTACTCCTGTGCACAGTCAACTCGTTCATCCAGCGGATCAAATTGCTCTATCTGCGCCGGAGTTCTGCCGTTGGAATGTAAATTGTGCTAGGGATCTGTTTGTGCTGGGCGGTCCATGGCCCTTGTTGTTGGTCCTAATACAACTGGGTGTTGCGTTCTACAGTTCTGGTTGGATTCGAATGATTCCCGCGACTCAATTCATTCAGAACTACACCATTTCTGACTATATTGGTTCGCCTTACCCTTGGACTTGGCTCTCGGTTTTTAGTGGCATGCTTGTCGCTTACGGATTCGCGAATTTTACGGTTTACCGGCGCTTTCTCGAACTGCCCATTTTTCGGTGGGCGATGCCTGCAGTCTATCTTACAGTTGTCTCGGTGCTTCCAGCAGTAGTGGTTTTATTTCTGAAAGCGGTGAAACTCGGGGGATGAAATGGCATGCTTGGACTGTTTGATTATAGTTTGGGATTTTGGCTCCGACTCAGAGATTTCGCCACTATATTACCAAGTTAAGGCAGGGGGGCGGTTGGCAGTTCTTGCCAGGGCTAGCGGTTCTTTTTAGGAATGGGGAATGAATGCCTTTCAGCAGTTGGGAATCGCGGCACGTTTGGAAATTTCTGAAGAGGAGCTTGCGGTGGCATTTCGTGCGGCGGGGAAGCTGGCCCACCCGGATGCGGGCGGGGATGAGCATCAATTTGCGACGCTGCGCGAGGCTTTTGGCGTGGTTTCCAGTCCGTCGCGCCGCTTGCGACATTGGATGGAACTTCGTGGCACACCGGGCGAGCTGCGAGGTAGCATCGACGACTCATTGATGAATCTTTTTGCTGAGGTTGGGGCTGTGACGCAGCGGGCGGAGGCGCTCTTGAGAAAGCGGGATGAAGCCAAGTCCGCGCTGGTGCGTGCCATGTTGGAGGGCGAGACTCAGCTGAGCCGTGAGGCGGTTGAGAAGGTTTTGGCGAGCGTGGAGGGGCGGATCGGTGAGGCATGCGCGATTTTTCTAGAGTTTGAAAATTCGCCGAATCTGGATGTCGTTGTAGCGTCTGAAGTTGCGCGAAATTTGGCGTTTCTTGAAAAGTGGCGTTTTGGCTTGCGAGCGTATTTCTCGCGTTTGGTTTAGGGCGCGGAGTGTGGTGCTGCTTGGCTAGCTGACGAACAGTCCGACGATTGCGGCGCTGGTGAGATTGGAAAATGTTGCGGCGACGACGGCTTTGAGGCCGAGTTTCGCAATTTCGCTGCGGCGTTTGGGGGCCATACTGCCTAGGCCGCCCAGCAAGATGGCGATGGATGAGAGATTGGCGAAGCCGCAAAGGGCGACGGCGCAGACCGCTTGCGCCCGCGGGCCCATCGCGCCGCGCCACTCGGCGTATTGGACGTAGGCCACGAACTCGTTGAGCACCAGTTTCTGGCCGATCAGACTGCCGCCCTGCGTTGCATCGCTCCATGGCACGCCGACCATCCATGCTACGGGTGCGAAGATCCAGCCGAGGATTTGCTGCAAGCTGAGGCTGCCATGACCGAACCAACCACCGACGCCGCCAAGCATCAGATTGAGCAGAGCGATCAGGCCGATGAAGGCGAGGAGCATCGCGCCCACGTTTAGGGCGAGCGTGAGACCTGTCGACGCGCCAAGAGCGGCGGCATCGAGCACGTTGGCGGGTTTTTCGTCACCTTCCGCAAACTCCAGGTGGACCTCGCCGGGCGTCTCGACCTCGGGCTTCATGAGTTTTGCGTATAAAAGTCCGCCGGGCGCGGCCATGAAAGACGCGGCAAGCAGGTATTTCATTTCCACGCCCATCGCCGCGTAGCCCGCCAAGACTGAGCCGGCGACGCTGGCAAGGCCGCCGACCATCACGGCAAACAACTCCGAGGAAGTCATTTTCGGGATATAAGGCTTCACCACGAGTGGGGCCTCAGTTTGCCCGACAAAGATATTTGCGGCGGCGGAGAGTGACTCCGCACGGCTGGTGCCGAGAATTTTGCGGAGGGAACCACCCAGCACAATGATCACCAACTGCATGATGCGCAGGTGGTATAGAACGGCGATGAGGGAAGAGAAAAAAATGATCATCGGCAAGACGCGCAGTGCGAAAATGAAGCCAATGCTGGAACCGCCATCGCTGGTGAGGGGGCCGAACAGGAAATCCACGCCAGCCTTGCCAGCGCCGATGGCCCCGGTGACTTGATCACTGAGCCAGAGCAGCGCCTCGCGACCGGCGGGCAGGCCAAATACGATTGCACCGATGAGCGCTTGGATCGCGAATGCCGCGCCGACCGTCCGCCACCGAATCGCTCCCCGTGCGTCCGACATGGCAAAGGCCAGTCCCAGCAAAACTGCGATTCCTAACAATCCGATCATTCCTACTCCTAGAGCACAATTCGCGCCGGGGGAAGATCCATTAGGGAAAAGCCCTAGAAAAGCAGGCAAAGAATTCCGCGAGCGTCAGTGGTAAATTCGACTCAGCTGCCGGCGGGTTTGGGGGCGGGGGCTGAGGC
>JBEGOB010000127.1:0-29727 GCA_041182265.1 Verrucomicrobiota bacterium
CTTGGTATCCAGATGATTTTTCAACCAGCGAATGAACTTCACGGTGCGCTGAGTGAGTCGCTGGATGGCCTTTTGGAGAACCGTCAGTCCGCTACATCCCTTGTTCTTTGAGTCCTCGTCCCGAACGGGCTCAGGCAGCGGCGGATTCCAGCTTCCAGCCAAAGCTCGTCTGGGAGGGCGGGGCAGTTCCGGCGGGATCGGGCGAGCTCGAGAAACCGGCGAAGGGGTTTGAAGAATTCGACACCGACAATGGATTTACAGGGAGGCGTGTTAGGCATAATTTTTTTCAAACCTAACAGACATCCGTGCAAGCGCTAAATGCGCGTAGGGTGCGATATTTCGCGACCCCGAGGATCAGGAAGGTGATTTCGATCCAGTAAATCGAAGCCCCACCAGCGGACATCTAATGCCCGGCAAGGCTACGTGAGAGGAGATTTTCCGCTTCAATGTTGGACACCGTTGAGAATCTGATTAAAGCCCCGTCCTTCTGTCATAGCAGTCGGCAGGTTTTGACGAAGATTTGCCCTTTTGATAGAGTTCGCCCGCAGTTTATGATCGCGGTGCTGGCAATCTATCCCGGCATTGGCCAAGTTCATCCTGCTTCAGCCCGCGTTTATCTCATCTGCGGCGACTTTTTCAGATGCATGGTTCAGCTTCTCTCAACTTGACCGCGCCACACTCCGTGGCAAGGCGGGGAAGTAAACACAGAAAGATTAAAAGCATGAAAAATATCAAAACATTCGCAGTCGTCGCCGCGCTCGGTTTGGGCGTGTGCTCGTCCGTATCCGCCCAAGGTGGCGCGGCAGGCGGTAAGGGCCAGCGTCCAACCGGCACACAGCAGCGTCCCAAGGATGCGGCCGCCGCTGTGGCGCACATTGCAGAAGCTTACCCTAAGATTGCACCCTTCGATGTGAACGAGGACGGCCTGTTCGATGGTGACGAACGCCGCGCGTTAGGCCAAGCGATGCGCGATGGCAAGGTCGAGGGACCGCCGAATCGCAATCCCGAGGGTGAGCAAGCGGCCCATCCTGGAATCGTCATCCAGCGTATTGCTGGCTTGTATAGCGTCGCCTTATCGTTTGACGCGGATAAGGATGGTTCGTTGGACGAGGACGAGCAGGCGGCGCTGAAGAGCGCGATTGAAAATGGCGAGGTGAAACGCCCGGGCGGCGGCGGGACTGGTCGGCCATTTTAATACGGGATCCAATTCGTTTCCGCCGGGCAGATCGCCCGGCGGAACTTTGCTTTTTTCTCCACATCCTGAATGATAGCTTTCCTTTGCTGTGAGTGATTCCGCCAATCCAACAACTGCCCGGCCCTGGCTCGTGCCGGGGCTGCTCGTGCTTGGTGTGTGGCTGGCGTTGGGCGGTCTTTTCACAGCGCAATATTCGGTGATTGGTGGACTTGAGCTGGGAGAGGCGCTGAAACGTTCTGCGCCTCTTTGGCTGGCATGGTCTGTCTTCACGCCATTGGTCGCGTGGCTCGGTTTCGCCTTCCCCTTGGAGCGCGCACATTTGGTGCGAAATTTGATGATTCACCTCATCGCCTGCGCTGCAGTGATCGGGACGACTCAGGGGCTGGGTTACCTTTGGCAAAGAAGTGCGCGTGCGATCCCGGTGGGCGAGCTGCCTGTTTGGGTCAGGCCAGCGTCCAGAGCGGGCAATGGTGATGGCGGAACACCGTTTCGCGGCAGGCCGCCGGGTGTGGGCGCACTGGGTGGGCCGCTTTTCGCGCGCCTCGCGCTGAACGCACTTATTTACGGGATTCTGGTCAGCGTTTGTCAGGCCGTGCTGTGGTCCCGGCGCGCTGGGGAGCGTGAGCATCGGGCGCTGGCCGCCGAGGCGCGCTTCGCCCAGGCCAGGCTTTCCGTGCTGCAGATGCAGCTCAATCCTCACTTCCTTTTCAATGCGCTCAACGGCCTCTCGACGCTCATTCACACCGATGCCCGCGCCGCCGCGACGATGCTCGGCGAGTTGAGCGAGTTGCTCCGCGTCGCGCTCGACACTTCGCGCGAGCCGGAAATTTCTCTGCGCCGTGAGTTGGAGTTTCTCCGCCGTTACCTCGCCGTTGAGCAGGTGCGCTTCGGCGAGCGCTTGCGTGTCGAGGAATCCATCGACCCGGCGGCGCTCGCTTCGTTCGTGCCTACCTTGATTCTTCAGCCGCTGGTCGAAAACGCCGTCAAGCACGGCATCGAGTCACAACGTGCGGCGGGAGTCATCCGCATCCACGCCACGAAGGAGGGCGACCGATTGCAGGTATCCGTCAGCGACACCGGACCCGGTTTGAAAAAACTCCTGCTAGGCATGGATTGTTCCGGCATTGGTCTAGCAAATACACGGGCGCGGCTTGAGCAGCTTTACCCGAACACGCACCGGTTCAGCATTGCCAATGCCGACGCGGGAGGCTGCGTGGTCTCGCTCGAACTGCCTTTTTGCAATGAACCGCAACACGCCACCCAGCAAACTTCATGAAAATCCGCACCCTGATCGTGGACGACGAACCTCTCGCTCGGCAAGGTCTTCGCCTGTTAGCGAACGATGAGCCCGATCTTGAAATCATCGGCGAATGCGAGAGTGGTCCGGACGCGCTCGTTGCCATCGATCGCGACTCGCCCGCGCTGGTCTTCCTCGATGTGCAGATGCCTGAAATGGACGGCTTCGAGTTGCTGGCGAAGCTGCCGCGTGACCGTCTGCCGCTCGTCATTTTCACCACGGCCTACAACCAGCACGCGGTTCGCGCTTTCGAGGCGCACGCCCTCGATTACCTCCTCAAACCCATCAGGCCCGGCCGCTTCCACGAGTCCGTCGCTCGCGCCCGTGCGTATTTGGGAAATCAGGTTGCCGGCGCAGCTGTCCGCGGGTTGCTAGACCTACTCGCTGCACAGCAAGGGGGGCGGCCCGCCAGTCACGCCGAGCCATTTCTCACGCGCCTCACGATCAAGTCCAATGACAGGGTCGTGGTGGTGAAGACCGCTGACATTGATACCATCGAATCTGCTGGAAACTACGTTGCCGTCAATGTCGGCAAAGAAAGCCACATCTTGCGGGAGACGTTGAATGTGCTCGAAGGACAACTTGATCCAGAGAAGTTTTTTCGCATCAGCCGCAGCGTGATTGTGAATCTGGACCGTGTGAAAGAATTGCAACCGATGTTCAAGGGCGAGCATGTCATTGTGCTGCACGACGGGAAGCGCCTCACCATGACCCGTGGCTTGCGTGATGTCGAGCGAGCCTTGAGGTTTGGATGAGAATCGATCGAATCAGTCAAGGATGGGTAGGGGTAAGCCAAAAAAGAAAATGAACATCAACGGCGAATCGGGTCGAGGTGCCGAGATTTTGCTCGTGACCCTTCCCACAGCAACGGATATGCCTGTTTGACTACGTCTCCGTCGATGTGGTTAGACTTCGCGGAATTTTCAGAACCGCCATCGTGGTCGAGGCATTCGCATCGTCTTTGTTCAGCGGCACGGTCGCCCGTGCCGCCTTGACTGCTGATGGTGCGGGTTGGTTCATTTTTGATTTTCTCACAGGGGGACTCGAATTGCTTTGCGACCGTGCCAATGCTGGGCACACGCCATGGCTCAACAAATCGTAAAAATTCGCACTTTATGAAATCGTCGTCACGCTCAAGCGGTGCCGCTCCCATTGGACCACGTTGGATGAAGCCTTGGAACGGTGGAAAATTCCGTCGCTCCAGATTTTAGGGAAACTGTGGCAGCGGACTCGACAAGCCAATCCGCAGTCCGTAAGAAATGGCTCCCCCGATCCAAGTTCAATCGTGATCGAAGTTCCACCTGCGTGCAGTCCTGACGAGTCCGTTGCGGTTATTCTGCACGCAGGGATCTGCGAGAGGGGTTTCCGGAGCTCGATTTCTCTACCTTAATCGGCAAAAAATGAATCGACTGAATCCAAGCTTCTTCCGGGCAGCAGCAAATGTCTTCCTTTGGTGATTGATCACTGTTGTTTTTGGCTATTTTTCACAGGGTTTGAGCGAAGATCATGGGTGGACTCCGGGATACATTTTTTCTTTGTCTGTGCCGTTCGTCCTCATGATTTGTGCGACTTGGATGATGTTTGTTCCGCGCTGCCTTGAGTATGATGAGCGAATCTTGATCATCCATTTTTGGTTGAGAGGGAGGCAAAGTCGTTCGTGGGAAGAGCTCAGATGCTACGGTGGTGCATACAATGTCTTTTTGATTCAGTTTGGTTCAGTGCAAGTATTTCAGATTTTCAGTGGAGCCTATTCTCGAGCTGAATGGCGGAATTTTACGGGGTTTCTTCGAACGAGATTTCCTGACAAAAAGGCAACAGGGTGGCTTGGGCCGTTCGGGTTCAAATGGAAGAGAAAGAAGGCCGATCAAGACGGCAGTGGCAGGGGCGGGGCTCGATGTCTTTGGCCCAGTGCACCTTATCGCAGAACGGATTTGAAAAAACTTTGAGGCTCATGGCGGCGTCAACGATGGTTTTGTGGAGACTGCGCATTTGGTTTTCGTCACTGGCGATGCGTGCGTCGTGCGGGCTTGATCGGCCCCGGCTTGGCCCCGACACGGCAGGTCTCTTTCAACCCAGAAATCGACCGGAAAGTGACTGGCTGGTTCCGGTTGAGCTTGATTAGAAGGTTTCGGAGGCTGCTCGGCTTGAAAAAGCTCACTTGAGAGATGCCGCAAAGTCGGCGAGAATGCGCTGGAACTCTCAAGCGGCATTTGTGAGTTTCTGTCATTCTTTGCAGGACCACTTGCGTGGTCGTCAGATTTTATGGTCCATCCACCTCACTCACCCGGCTCTAAAGTTGTCATGCCAGAAGCTCTGCGGCTTCAGTTGGACGGCTTTAGGCGTCAGCTTTGGCGGGTGAAAGTCATGGAGGCGGTGGCGGCCGGGGTGATTGGCTTATTGATTTCGTTTTTGTTGGTTTACGGGTTGGACCGAGTTTGGCAGACGCCGTCGTGGGTGCGTTTGGCCTTGCTGGTGGGTGGATTCTCCCTGTTGGGAGTTTTTGCGCCGTTTTGGTTGCACCGTTGGGTTTGGCGGCAGCGTCGTGAAACGCAGTTGGCACGCTTGATTGCGCGGCGTTACCCGGGGCTGGGGGATCGCTTGCTCGGCGTCATCGAGTTACAAAATCAAGAGGGCAGCGCGGACACCTTGTCGCCACGCTTGCGTGAGGCAGCGATGGAGGCGGTGGCGGCGGAGGTCGGGCGGCGGAGTTTGGGAGAGGCGCTGCCGCCGCAGAAGCACAGGACTTGGGCTGCAGCGGCATTGGCCTTGGCGGTAATTTCCGGGATTGCGTTCATGCTGACGCCGCGCGCAGGGGTGAATGCGCTTCAGCGGTGGTTGATGCCACTTTCTGATACGCAGCGATATACGTTCACGAGATTGGACCAACCGCCGAATCACTTAGCGGTTGCTTTTGGCGAGGCTTTTGAGATTTCGCTCCGGCTTTCTGAGGATTCCGAGCAGAAACCGAAGCGTGCGACAGGCCGTTATGGTTTGCAGCAGGAGCTTGAGGCCGGCTTGGAGGCGGGTGTTTATCGCTTCACGTTTCCAGGGCAACAGGAAGAGGGTCGGATTGTGTTTCATGTGGGTGATCTGCGCCATGAGGTGCGGGTTGAGCCCTTGCAGCGGCCGGGTGTGGTTTCGGCGGTGGCGATGGTCCGCCCTCCGGAATATCTCAAAATTCCTGAGAAAACCTCGGATCTGAGCAACGGAGTGGTCACTGCCGTGGCGGGCAGTCAGGTGAAAATTGAATTGACCACAAGCCGTGCCTTGGCGGCGGCGAGTTTTGGGCCGACGCGTGCCCAGGGATCTGAAAAGGCGCATACGGCGCTGGCTGGGTCCCTCGAAATTTCTGAAAAGGTGATGCGCACGCCGGAGTTGAGTGTGAGCAAGGAGCCGTTTGAAATTCCGTTTCAGTGGAAGGATCAGCTTGGGCTTGAGGGGGGCGCGGGTTTTCGGGTGCGGGTGGATGCCATGGAGGATGCCGCTCCGACCTGCTATTTGCAGGGGATGGATCGCCAGAAAGTGATGCTGCCCGAGGAGACGGTCGAGTTTGAGGTCTTGGGCGAAGACGATTTCGGTGTGAAGCAGTTGGGGATCGAGTGGACGGGTGAGTTGATGCGTGCCGCGGATGCCGCGCCGGCCAAGGGGGATTTGAAATTGTTGGACGGGATGCCAGAAGATCGGCGTTTATTCAGTGCTGCGGCATTTTCGCCGGCGGCGTTGGGGATTGGTCCGCAGAAGATCACTTTGCGCGGCTACAGTCAGGATTACTTGCCGATGAGAGGGCGTGTTTACTCGGAGCCGGTGACTTTATACGTCCTGACGCGAGACGAGCATGCGCAGATGTTGAAGAACAAATTCGACCGGAACATCACGGAATTTGAAGATCTGGCACGGCGCGAGATGGATTTATTGGATGAGAACCAGCGGCTTGAGCGGCTGCGCGGTGAGGATTTGCAGAACGATGAAAATGCCAAACGTCTCGAAGCGCAGGAGCAGGCCGAGGCCGAAACCAAGCGCCGGATGGACGAGCTGACTGAGCGAATGGAGAGCCTGATGAAAGACGCCGCGCGGAATGGCGACATTGAGAAGGAGACTTTGCGGAAAATGGCGGAGTCTCTCAAATCCATGCAGGAACTCTCCGAGACGGACAT
Organism: Verrucomicrobiota bacterium; assembly: GCA_041182265.1. GTDB lineage: Bacteria > Verrucomicrobiota > Verrucomicrobiia > Verrucomicrobiales > Akkermansiaceae > Luteolibacter. The sequence continues at coordinate 6,647 of JBEGOB010000127.1, forward strand.
TCCGAAAGTGCAGGAACAGCTTGAGGAGTCCCAGCAGCGGTCAAATACGGCGGAAAAGGCGAAGCAGGATCTTGCCGAAGCGGTGGAAGAGCAGAAAAAAGTGGTCGAGAAAATGCAGGAAGCGATCGACAAAGCGAACGAGGCGAACCGGCAATTCGAAGCGGGCACCTTTGTGAATCGGCTCAAAAAGGCGGCTGGCGAGCAGAACGGAATTGCGAGTGCCTTGATCGAGGGCTACGAGCGGATTTTGGGAATCAAGAGCAGCAAGCTTGATCCGTCCGACCAACGACGCATGTCTGAGGCGACGCAGCAGCAGACGAACACGGCTTCGGACGTCCGTTGGCTGCAAGAAGATCTCGGGCATTACGCCGCGCGCACTCAAAGCGATTCATTCAGTGAGCTGCTTGAAGAGATGAGGACCTCGGAAATTGACATTGGGCTTGAGGGAATTCGCACCCAACTTGCGGCCAACCATTCCTTTGAGGCGACGGAAAATTCGAAGAAATGGGCGGACCAACTCAGTGCATGGGCCAGCCAGTTGGACGGGGAAAAAGATCAGGGCGACTCCGACGGCAGTGGCGGTGGAGGTGCGCAGAGTCCAGAAGATGAGGATTTTGAATTCATGTTGCGCGTCATGAAATTGATTCAGCAAGAGCAGGATCTGCGGGCGCAAACGCGCGTGCTTGAGCAGGTCCGCCGCGCCGCAAGTCCGCAAAACCCGAGCCGATCCGAATGATGAGATATTTCCAAAACATCCTGATCATCTGTGGCTTAGTGGCGTTTGTGCCACTCCGTGCCGAGGAATCCGTGATCGAAAAACACCAGGCCGGAGCGGAAAAAGTCGCGGATGCACAGGACGAGCTTGCGGCGGACGTGCAGCAGTTGGTCATTGAGCAGACGGTTCCCAAGGTCATTGAGTTGCTCGGCGAGGTCGAGGGCATCATGGATGAGGCGACCGACCAACTTGCCGCATATGAGACCGGAGGCGCGACGATCGCGGCGCAGACTGAAATTATCGAGAAAATCCACGCGGCGGCCAAGGAGAAGCAAAAACAGCAGGGCAGCGGGAAATCCGGTGATGCCATGATGGATATGATGGAGCGGATGATGGGGAAAAAGCCGGAAGGTGAAGGCTCTGGGAAAGCCAAAGGCAAAGACGGCAAGCCTGGAGACGAGGCTGGGAACGGCTCGGGCGGCGACTCAAACGCGGCGAATGACGTGGGGCTCGGCCAATCCGGTGGTAAAAGCGAAGAGCGCCGGGTGCCCAAAGCAGGCGGCGGTGTCGGCCTGGCTCTGCCAGAGGAATTTCGCAAAGTCTTTGATGCTTATAACCGTGGCGCAGAGCAGAAGGTAAAATAGATCCTCCCATGAACGCAGCATTTCTCACCCGGTTTCTCAAGGTTCCCAGCGCGGCGCTTCTCGCGTTTTGGACGATTTCCGCGCAGGCCCAAGTTTTACCGGGGCGGGCGGATGATGCCGTCCCGGCTCAGGCGGAGATGATTTATGAGCGCGGTTTGCAATATCTTGCAAAAACCCAGAACGAGCAAGGCACGTGGAACGACAGTTCTGGCTCCGAGCCGGGCGTCGTCGGGCTTTGCGTGGCGGCCTATTTGGCGCATGGCGAGGATCCCAACCACGGGCCTTACGCCAAGACCATCCGCCAGGGGATCGACTACATCCTCAGCCAGCAGAACGAGAAAAATGGCTACATTGGGTCCAGCATGTACAATCACGCATTTGCGACCAAGGCGCTGGCGGAGTCTTATGGAGTGGTCGATCATCCGAAAATTGCGGATGCTTTGAAATTGGCGGTTGAGTTGATCGTGAGTGCGCAGAAGCGCAACCGCTTCGGGGCGTGGCGTTACACACCGGAGAGTCGGGATGCGGACACCACGGTGACGGGTTCGCAAATCGTCACACTTTTCGCAGCGCGCAACGCGGGGATCGCCGTGCCGGATGAGGCGATTCGCAAGGGCATCGCCTACTTGACGACGTGCCGGAGCAAGGACGGATCCTACGGTTACACCTCGCCATCCGGTGGCAAGCCGACGCTGACGGCGATTGGCTCGCTTTGCCTCTCGCTCGCCAAGGAGCGTGACACCAAGGGTTATCAGGCAAGTGTGGCGTATTTGACAAAAAATCTCGATTTCCGGGACCGTTACTACCCGTTTTATTACGAGTATTACATGTCGCAAGCGCTGTTCCACGCGGATGAGGCGGTGTGGAAAGAGTGGAATGTGCGGAATATCCGTTATTTATCGACGATCCAGTCTTCCGACGGCTCGTTTCCGGGTAACCAAGGGGCGTCCTTCAACACGGCGGGTGCGCTTTTGTCATTGGCTTTGAATTACCGTTATCTCCCGATTTACGAAAAATGAGACGTCATTGGGTGACATTCTGGATGGCGGTGGGCGCTGTGGCTTGTGCGGCGGAAGTGCCGGGCGACCTGTTGCGTTTCAGCAATGGCGACCAATTGCATGGCCATTTTCAAGGGTTGGTCGAGGGGCCGCAAGCCTTGTGGCTGAGGGAAGATTTGGCGGAAGCGGTGCCATTCAAGACTTCGGGAATCCGGTACGTGGTGCTGCGCGGTGCGCGTCCTGCGCAGGCGTTGCGCTCGCTTTCCCATGTGACCTTGGTCAATGGCGATCGCGTTCCCGGAACGATCACCGAGCTGGATGCGGAGAGTGTGGTGGTGGAAACTTCGTTTGCCGGTCCTCTCCGGATTCCGCGTGAGCAAGTTGTGATGCTTGCGCCCAGTCCACTCGGTGGGCGTTTGCATTATCATGGCCCATTCATCGAGGAGGAATGGCGGATGGCGCATGCTGCATTTCCGGAGGGTTTGCCTGCCGAGCGACCGGACGAGGCGCTGAAGGAGAACAAAAATGCCCCGGAAGATCCGGATTCTGCCGGTGTTTGGGCGTTTTCCGGTTCCGCTTGGTATTGGCCCGGCAAAAAGTCCGGCACCGCATTGATTCGCAAGGAGGGCATGCCGGATCGGGCGATTTTGCGCTTTGACTTGGCTTGGCGGAACCGGCTTTCAATCGCCGTGGCGTTTCATGCGGATTTCGCCAAAGTGCGTCCGGCCAAGGATGACGGCGCGGATGCGAAGGCGAACGCGCGGCCCGTGGGGTTTGTGCCCGGGGATTCGACGGTCCTGCCCGTGCTTTTTGGAAACAGCTATGTCCTGCAAATTTTCTCCACGCACATGATGCTTTTCCGAGCCTCCATCGCTGAGGACGGCGCACCAAAAATCGAGCGCGTGCAAATGAATGGCAATGCGGTGCGGCTTGGTGACACGGGCAAGGCGACGGTGGAAATCCGCAGCAATCGGCTCAGCGGACAAATTTCCTTGTTCGTGAATGACGAGTTTATTGTGCAGTGGAGCGAGCGCGCCGAAGCTGCGGGCGAGGCGCAGGCGTACGCCGGGCGAGGGAATGGTTTTGGCTTCGTGGTGCAAACAGAGGATGCGCCCGTGAAGATTTCCGACGTGATGGTCGCGGAGTGGAATGGCATGCCAGACTCGGCGCGGAGCTTGCAAGTGGATGCCCAAGACGTGGTGCTGCTCGCCAATGGCACCGATCGTTTCGCAGGAAATGTCCTCTCGCTGAGTGGCGGGAAACTCGACTTCGAAGGGAAATTCGGGCGCTTCCAATTCGCGCTGGACGATCTTGCGGAGGTGCGCTTCGCACGGGACCGCTTGGCCCCCAAGACCGAGCCAGCCGCAGACGAGCTCACCGTGCGATTCAGTCCGCTCGGCCAGATTTCCGGCCGACCTCTCGCTGGAAGTGCTTCATTACTCAAGCTTTCCAGCCAAATTTACGGAGAAGTTGACTGCAAGCTGGATGCGGCTGTCATGCTCGATTTTCAATCCACCACCACGATCATCGATGACTGGGAATCTGAATTCTAAGCACTTGCCAAGGGCCGACCGCCGAGCGCTCAAGCGCCGTGTGGGCTGGCTGTGTTTGTGCGGAATGGCACTTGCCTGCGCACTGCCGACGGGCGTGATTGCGGACGACTTGAAATTATCCGGAGACTTGCGCTTGAGCGGCACGGTCAAGTCGATCACCCCTGACGGGCTGGTTGAACTTTCTTCCACGCTTTCGCCGGAGCCATTGACCATCCATGCGGATGCCATTGAAAACGTGCGATTTAGCGATTCGGATTCGCCGTCTCAAGTGCCAGGGGCCCTGCTGGAACTTACCAATGGCGACTTGTTGCCGGTCGTCGTGGATGCATTGAATGAGACAGAGATCGAGGTGCAAATGGCAGACGCCGGCCCCCTGAAAATTCCGCGCAGCGTTCTCAAATCGTTGCAGTTCGGAGTCACGAGTCGGAAAATTGCTTACACCGGGCCACAGAGTCTTGAAGAGTGGAACCTCAGCACGGATGGGCAAAACGTCCAAGATGGGCAGGACGGTTGGGGATTCGCCGCGAAGTCGCTGGTGGCCAATGGCCCGGCGTATGCGTCGCGCCGCGTGGATGCGCCGCGCCAGTTCACCCTCAAATTCACGCTCAAGTGGCAGGCTGACCCAAATTTCCAAATTTACTTTGCTGATCCACTCACGCCGGACGCCGAGCGAGTGGATCGTTACTACCTGCAATTCAATGCGGCAGGCATGGAAATCAAGCGCGAGGCGAGCCAGGGCAAGCGCTTCCAGTCGGTCATCTTATTGGCACGCACGCCGGATTTGTATCCCACGAGTGAATTGGACCTAGAGATCCGGGTCGATCGCGATGCGTCGCGCGTGCACTTGCTGATCAATGGCGAGCCCGAGGGCGCGGGAGTCGATCCATCTGGCAGTGCGCCGAGTGGCAATGGCATCATGCTCGTCAACGCCGCGCCGCCGGGCGGGACTCAGGAAATTAGCCGGATTGAGGTGTCCGAGTTGGACAATTCACGCACGCGTCATCGCTCAGAAGATCGCGGAGATGTGAGTATGGACAGCCTGATCAGTCGGGATGACGACCGCTGGGGAGGCCAGTTGCTCAGCATTCGTAAGGCGCAGGATTCTGCGGTTTTCCGGTTCAAAAGTGATTTTCAAGAAGCACCGCTGGAGCTCCTAGAAGCGGATGTTTCGACGATTTTCTTTGCCAGTGAAGCCGCCGCGCCCGTCTCACAAGAGCCTGAGCATGCGTTTGTTCTGCGTTTGCAGGGGGAGGGGGCGCTGCATGTCACTTCCTGTCATTTCTCGGCGGAGGACATCATCGCGCAGCATCCGCTGCTCGGGCCGCTTAGGATCAAGCGCAGTGGCGTGGCCGCGCTTGAGCGGGTGAAAAAAATCGCGGCAAAACCGAAGTCCAAAGAATGAAATTCCTCACCGCCATTTCCTTCTGCATCGCTTGCCTCCCGGTCGTACGGGCGGCGGATGATTCACTCGCGACCGTTCGATTTTCCAACAAAGATCGGCTTACTGGCAGCATTGAATCGCTCACGACGGAGCGATTGCTGTGGAAATCCCCAATTTTAGCGAAGCCAAGTTCGTTTTTCCTCAAGAATGTGATGGATCTCACGCTGACTGCTGAGCAGCCGGAAATTGCGGCGAATCATGAGGCAAGGCTGAGTTTGACGAATGGCGATGAGATCCGCGGCCAACTTGCATCCGTGGCGGAGGGATTTGTGGAGCTGAACACTTGGTTTGCCGGGCGGGTGAAGTTCAATCGGCTCATGATTGCTGGCATTGAGATTCACGAGCGCCGGAATTTGATTTTCCGTGGGCCAGAGGGGCTCGATGGGTGGGAGCAGTCGGGGGATCAGCCGGCGTGGACCTACCAGAACGGAGCTTTGCGCTCGGTGGCTGCGGGCGGCATCGCGCGTGATGTTGAGCTGCCGGATGAGTGCAGTATCGGCTTCGATGCGACTTGGCGCGGCTCGTTCGGCATCCGTGTTGCTTTGTTTTCCAAGGATCTTGCGAGTGATCGCCCGTCGTCTGGGTATGAGCTGACCTTCCAGCAGCGCTCGATTTACCTCCGCAGTTGTAAGACGCAGAAATTCCTCGGCCACACGCCAAACGCGACGGCGCTGCAAGAAAACGAAAAGGCGCGCATCGAGATTCGTGCCAGCGTGAAATCCGGTAAAATCTGCGTGTTGGTGGATGGTGTTTTGGTGGATGTGTGGACCGATCCAGACATTGCAGAAGCGGAGTTGGGTCGTGGAATTCACTTCATCACGCAAAATGCGCTGCCGATCCAAGTTTCCCGGATTGAGGTGGATGAGTGGGACGGGGAAGTCGGTGAAGTGCCTGATCCTCAAAGGGCGGGAGCCATGGAGGAGCTCGGAATCGAGGACACTGAGCGTCCTCGAAAGCCGGCAAAACCTGAGCCTGGACGCATGGAACTGCGCAATGGCGACAGCATCACTGGCGAGGTGATTTCCATTTCTGATGGGAGGATTCTTGTGAAAACTCCGTTTCGTGAGGTGCGTCTGCCCGTGGAAAATTTGCGCACCCTTGCCCTGAAACCGGTGAATTTGGAGCGTTGCAAGCGTGAGAATGGCGATGTCCGAGCTTGGTTTCCTGACGGTTCATCGGTGGTTTTCCGGTTGGAACGTGTCAATCCCGGAACGCTGACTGGTTACAGTCAGAACTTCGGCACGGTGGACTTCAAACTGAAGGCTTTTAACCGGATCGAGTTCAATATTTACGATCCCGAGTTGGAGGATATTCGCAAAAAAGAGGCTTGGTGAATCCGACACCGTGTGTCGGTGATTGAATTTTAGGGATCGGTATTTACACCACTCACCAAGTGAGTTCAAAGCCGATGCCGAAACTGCGTGGAGGGCCAGCTTTGCCGATGATGGGTAGGCCAATATTGCGATTATCGGAGCGGCTCACGGCGTATTCATCGTCGAGTAGGTTCGAGCCGAAGAGGTAAATCTTTGAAGATTCCCAGGTGTAGCCGATGCGTGCGGATAGCAATTTCCGCGACTCTAGGGCGGTGGATTCGGGCTGGTTGGCGTAGCTGTATGTGCTGTCAGCGAGTGAGAAAATCGTGGATGCGAACCAGCGGCTTGGGTGCTGGTAGTTGATGCCGAGCGAGGCCGTCCATTCTGGAGCATTTGGGAACGGGAGGCCGGCGCGATTGATGCCGCCGAGGGCAAGTTCGAGAAATTCAGTTTGGGTGAATGCGAGGCTATTGCGGATGCTTAGCTCATCGGTCGCCTGCCAAGTGCTTTCCACTTCCGCTCCATAGCGCTTGGCGGAGGCCGCGTTGCCGATGAATGTGTCAATTCCAGGAAATCCGCCAGCGACGTGTTCGGGGATTTGTTGGTCTTCGATTCGCGAATGAAAGATCGCTCCGGATAGGTGCCATGCAGCACTGATGTCCCGGCGTGCGAAGAGTTCAGTTTCCCAAGCGTGCTCAGCCTCGTAGGGACGTGTTAGCCCGAGTGTGGGAGTGTAGGCAACACCTCCGCCGCGGTAGCCGCGCGCGAATTGGATCCCGTAGGCCGTGTCTGAATCCGGCTTCCATGTTAGGGCGACTTGCGGGATGACTTCAGTCTCACTCGTCTTGTCGTGTGTTCGTTCTGTTTTGGATGCGAATACGGAATTCGCGACTAAGTCGCGCTTTTCGTGATTCAATCGGAGCGCGCCGCTGAGATGAATCCGGTCCTGAAATTCCCAGTCGTAGCCGCCGTAAATTGCGGCGACTTCTACGGTTTCATCCGCTTGGCTATTGTAGTGACTGCCCATTGGAATGGGTGAGAGTCCGATGCCGTGGTATTCGACATCGTATTCGCTCGACTCCAGATAGGCACCGACGAGCCATTGGAAATCCCCTTGATTTTCAGTTAAAATGAGATTTTCCGTGATGCGAAGTTCACCTTTGGAGCTGGCCGTGAACCAATCTATGGCTCCGGAGAGGTCGAGATCAAAAATGGAATCGATACTGAGTTGTTGGATCGAGGTGGAGGACTTCAGTTCCAAGTCGTTTGCGAGCTTTGCGGATGCATTGAGAGTCATTGCTAGGCGCTCAATGTCATAGTGTGGGCGGGTGTTCAGAGAGGTTTCCCGGTCGAACAAATAGCCGTCCGGCCGTTGGATAGAATTGGCGATTGGGTTGCCGCTTGCGGTGTCGTGCACCAGCGTGAGGTCGATGGAGGCGTCGGGATTCTTGCCAGGATGCCAGCGGAGTTTTGCCGTGATCTCATCGCGCTGGGTCGAGCCAAAGTCGTCGTCGTTGTAGAAGCGGTTGGTTTCGTAGCCATCCGCTTCATGATGAAGATACGAGGCGCGGAGAGCGAGCTCCTCGGGAAGGAGGGTGAAGTCTTGAGCGATGCCGATGCGCAGGCCGCTGGCTTCCATCACTTCGGCGAGTGCTTTGCCTTGGGAGGAAAATTGTGGATTTCTCGACTGGAGAATCAGCGCGCCGGCTATTGCATTGGGTCCAGAGGCGATTTGCGGACCGCGCAAAACTTCAGCAGATTCCAGATCCCAGAGCACGGGGGGAAGATAGCGGAGGCTGCTTGGTGAAAGGGGAGCCCCATCTTGAAGCACGCTGATGAGAGGATTTGAGTCGGTTCCAAAGTAGCCGAAAAGGTCGTCTTGGCTGATGCCGCGGAGGCTGAAGGTGCCGATGTTTGGGTTTCCGGAATACGCGCCGGCGGTGAGTGCGAAGAGGTCTTGATAGGTGCCGCTTGCGGTGGGAATTTCAGAAATTTCCTCCGGGCCAAGAAGGGTTACCGTGCCGCTTTGCCGTGCAATTTGCGTGCTTGGATCCTCACCGATGACGAGTAAGGGCTGCATTAAGTCCGCCTGGGCGCAAAGCGCCGAGGGTATCAGCAAAAGAGGAATAGGACGCCTGAACATTGTCGGGAAGCTCACAACCCGTGATAGGTTGATTGCCTACGGACAAGGTAGTCAAATTACATGTCTTGAATAGGAAATTTTTGGGTCATGATTCACCGGCCATGATGAGACCGGGTGGGAGTGCCTCGCCGTAGAGGCTGACGCGCTCGGAGCGGTCGATAGGGACGTATTCTTCGATTCGGTAAACTTTGAATGCGGGGATTCCGGCTTTTTCCAGCTTGCGGATGATTTCCTTGCGCAGCGGGCGTGGGAGGTCGAGCGCACGGTTGTCCGTGACGCGCGCAGCTCGGAGGAAGAGCTCGGGGAGTTCGGCGGTCTTTTTCCAGTCGAGATCGCGGAGTTGGGAGAAGGCCCGGGCGACGATTTCGGGAGAAACGACGTTTTCCTGACCGGAGTGGAGCGGTGTGCGGTTGAGCAAAAGTCCGAGGGCCACGAAGTAGGGTGCGGCGTAAGCGCCCTGCTCGGTGAGTTGGAGGGATTTTTGCAGAAAGAGGTCGATGAGCTCCAGTTTGCTGGCGGGGTCGATGCGTTCTAGCGCACCGGCGAGGCGCACGAGTTCGGCAGCTGGGTTTTTCTGGGAGCGGAGTTTCGGCAGTTCGGCATCGATGATCGCTTGTTGGCGTGTGCGGTCGAGGCCGCCAGCGACGCGCCGCCAGAGGATGAATTCTTGGAGTTTGACGCGCTTGTCGGAGTGGGCGAGCCCCTCGTGGTGGACTCGCCAGAGTGCGTCGACTCGTGAGGGGTCCATTTCCGCGCCGAAGCCGGGGCGGAGGAAATATCCGGCGAGGATGAGCCAGGCTTCCTCGTGATCGACGGAATTGGCGCGGCATGGGAAGCAGCGTTTCAGCGAGTTCCAAAGTGCGCGGATGAGGAAAAGATTCCACTGCGCCTTGGGCAGGCCGAGGATCTCTTCTAGGCTTTTCAGGAGGCGGGTTGCGGTGAGTGGATCGTTGGAGCTTAGGTGCTTACTGAAAATCGAGAGGATGCGCTTTTGGGCGGCATCGAGGGTGGCGGGCGAGACGCCGGGGTCTGCGTCGTTCTCGTCGATGCATGCTTGTGCTGCTGCGGCGCGGAGGTCGAAGGTGAGAGGCCATGATTCGTGGATGGCGGGGACTTCGCTCACGCATTCCAGTTGGAGGAGTCCGAGTTCGGTGAGTTGTGCGCGGAGAGAGACGGGGATTTGAGGGGTTTCCAGGGCGCTTGTGGTTTTGGCGACGGTCTGGAGAGGTGGGAGTTTGTGGAAATTTTCCGGTTTGTAAGAGGTGAGTGAGCCAGCGCGGTCCTTGTCGTGGCGGGTGGAATAGTAGGATTGAAAACGGACGGGTCGATTGAGACGGAGCTGGATGCCGAGTTTCCCGATGTGTTGGATTTCTTCGGGCGCGGCTCCTCGTGGGAGGATGCAAACGAGCGTCGGCGCTTTGCCGTTTTCCTGCGGGTGGACTTCCAGATAGATCGAGCGTGCGGCTCCGGACTCGATGCGTGCGTTGCGGTGGTGGAGGATGCTGCCGAAGCGAGCCGCGCCACGCGCCACGGCCAAATCCGGCTCGGGATTGTCGAGAATGTGCGGTGCGGTGCCGTCTTGCCAAGCGGTGATGAGCCCTTGGATGCGCTGGCGCAGGGTATTTGGATAGAGCGAGCCGCCGTTGAAAAGGATGGCATCGACGCACGGGAGTTCGTGGAGGAATCCAGCGAGATGGCGGGTGACGGCGCTGTCTGCGGCGTAGGGCAGGCCCCACTCGATGAGCGCGGCATCCGCCTGCGCGGGGCGTGCATCGGCAGGGCACTCGGGGAAAAATCCGTCGAGCAGGAGCATCGTGATTTCCGCGCGGGTGAGTGTGGCGGAAAGTGTGGTGGCAAAGAGATTCGAGCCGCGACCGGGCAGAGTGACGGGGAATTCCTCGTCGGGAGTGCCGTCCGTGGCTAGGCAGCGCTCTTTGATGTCGCGGGCACGGGCGACGAGGTCGTCCCACTGGCTGCCGCCGAGTTTTTCACCAGGTGCGACGAAGCGTGGTTCTAGCAGATGGGCGATGGCGAGGTCGATGTTGTCGCCACCTAGCAGAATGTGGTCGCTGACGGCGATGCGGCGGATTGAGGGTAGGCTGGAGCCTTGTTGGCGTGCGATTTCAAACAAGCTGAAGTCCGAGGTGCCGCCGCCGACGTCGATGACGAGGATATGGTGAGTGGGGCTTGGGCGTGGGAGCTGTTGCCATAGAGCGTTAGGCTCTTGGTGTGCCTCAAGCCAGCGGTAAAATGCTGCCTGCGGTTCCTCGAGCAGTCGCACGTTTTTCGGAAATCCGGCTTCGGCAGCGGCATCGAGCGTGAGCCGTTGTGCGACGGCGTCGAAGGAGGCGGGAACGGTGATCGTGATTTCCTGCTCGTCGAAGCGATCTGGGAAACGCATGTCCCAAGCGCCACGCAGCGAGTTCAGGAGCAGCGCGGAGGCGCGGATGGGTGAAATTTTTTGTTCGGGTTGAATGTCCTCGGAGGCCCAAGGGAGAAATTTCGCTTGGCGATCGACGGCGTGGTGGCCAAGCCATGACTTCGCGGAGTGGGCGACGCGGCCGGGAGTTTCGCCAGCGCGTTTGCGAGCGAAGCGGCCGGGAATCCATTGCGCGTCGCTGGTGTTTTGCGCGCTATGGAGTTGGGCGGCCTCCGACTGGGTGGGTAGATAGAGAAATGAGGGAAGTGTGTGTGCCTCAGTGATGCGGTCGAGCGTCTCCCACTGGGGAATGGTGAAAACTTCGGTGGGCGAGTTTTCACTGGCTAACCGAGTGAATGCCATCGCGCAATTGGTCGTGCCAAGGTCGATGCCAATGCTGAATTTCGCTGAGGCCATGGCTTATTCCATGCGGACTTGGAATTCAACTTTCCAGCGTTGTTCGGAAGCGGTGTGCTTCAGCCAAAGTTCGAGGTTCCCGAGTTCGGTGACGATGGGGTTGATTTTGACTGGGATGACTTGGCCTTCGGGGAATCCGTTAGCGATGGGTAAATTGACTTCGATGCGGCTAATTTCCTCAAGGTCACGTTCGGCGTTTGTGAGGATTTGTCCTGGGTGGTCGCCACTGCGGATTTCCGATGAGAAAAAGCGAAAACTCGCGGGTTTGCCGGTGACGAGGCCGAATTCCTGGCCATCGATGAGACATTCCGAGCCTTCCTCCATGCCTTGTGGGACGACGCAGAGTGCTTTGACAGGTGGCTTGAATCCTGGGATGGCGGGCATCGACGACTGGAGTCCGATGTAGTAGGATCTGGCGGTTCCGGCCTTGATGCGGATGCCATGGCCGGTGGCGCGGTTGCGTGCGTAAAGCGCGGCGCCCTTGGCCACGGCCAGGTCCGGTTCGTCGCCTTCCAAGGCGCGTATTGGCTGGCCTTTGTTCCACGATTCTAGCAATTCCAAGACGCGTTGGCGGATGGGTTCTGCTTTGAAAACGCCGCCGTTGAAAAGCACGGCGCTGGGCTTGAGGTAGCTGCCATGGAGCGCATCCGGCTGGGCGTGAATGAGCTTGGTGAGCGCCTCGCTGGCCTTGACGTTTTGCAGGCTGCGCGTGAGGAAACGCGCGAGATGCCGACTGACCACCGCGTCGGCGGCGTAGGGCAGTCCGAGTTCTTGAAGTGCGGGGGCACCGGACTCCGTCGGCATTTCCTCGACGGGCGTCATTTCGAAAAATCCGTCGAGAACGAGTTGTTCGAGGTTGGCGCGAGTGAGCGTGGTCGAGAGGGTTTTGGCGAATAAGCTGGAGCCGCGAGACGGGATGGTGACCGCGGTTTCCTGCAAATCCGGCTGGGAAAAGAGGGCGACTTTGGCGGATTGTGCGGCGTGGATCAGGGCTAGAAATTGCCAGTCGTCGATGCTTTGACCGGCGTTTTCCAGTTGGAATCGCAGGGTGTAGGCGAGCGCCAGATCCATATTATCACCGCCGAGCAAGAGGTGCTCGCCGACGCTGATGCGCTCGACGGCGAGATTTCCGTCCGTTTCCGCGATGGCGAGGAGGCTGAAGTCGGCAGTGCCGCCGCCGATGTCGCAGACGAGGACAAGGTCTCCGGGGCTGACTTGAGAGCGCCAATTTTGGCCGGTTTGTGCGGTCCATGCGTAGAACGCGGCGTGGGGTTCCTCAAGGAGGACGACGTTTTGGAGGCCAGCGGCCTCGGCGGCCTCATGGGTGAGCTTGCGTGCGACTTCCGTGAAGGAGGCTGGCACCGTGATGACGATTTGGCAGTTTGCGAGGTCCCAATCGCGGCCTGCGGCGGCTTCTGCGTGGAGAAAGCCGTCCTTGAGATGTGCGAGGTAGCGGCGCGAGCATTCGAGGGGGGAAAGTTTCGGCTCCTCGATGCCGGAGTTCCATGGGAGAATCGGCTTGCGTGGGTCGATCTGAGGGTTGGATAACCAAGATTTAGCGGAGGTGACGAGGCGGTCAGGGACGAGTGCGCCGTGCTCACGTGCGAAGTGGCCGATGATTTCCGAGCTATTTTGCGACCATGGAGTCTGGATGGCGGCTGCGGGAAACTCTTGAGGATGTGGGATATAGAGCGCGGAGGCGAGGGCGGAGAGTTCTCCGATCTGATGCGGCGCGAGGATCTGGGTGACCGGGACAATCCGCGGCGCGCTTCCGTCGAATTCCGCGATGGAGACGGCGCTGTTGCTGGTGCCAAGGTCGATGCCGAGGCTGAACTGAAGCTTCATGAGAGCGGCCAGGGGTTAGGAAATTTCGACTTCGGCGGGAGTGATGGCTGGCAGGCGGTTTTCGTCCGCATTCAAGAGGCGGGGAAGCTTGACGGATGTAACTTTCCAGCCTTTGTGGACGAGTTTTCCGTGAAAAGGTGCCTGCCCGCTGAGATTCCCGACGAGGCGGAATTCATCGGCTGGGTAGCCTGCGGGGACGGTGATGGCGGAGCCCTCGGCCTGTTTGCTAACGGGCTCGATGGAGAAGTGTTCTAGCAGTGCGGTTTTGCATCCTTGGTGGACGGCTCGCACGACTGAGCCGACCTGCGCATCGTTGTAAGGCGAGATATCGTCCATGAGGAAGTCCACGAAGCGGCCTTTTTCCTGAAGAATTCCGAGCAGCGTGACGGCTTCTGCGTGAGCGGGGCCGGTTGAACTGGCTTTGGGCGGCGCGGGTTTCAGGGCCTCTGCGGCGGCTTGAGTGGGCGGGCTTGGGCGCTTTTTGGCGATGGCTGTGCCGAAAATTACGGCGGCGAGGATTGCTGAAGTTGCGGCAATTTGCGGGCTGAACTCGCGTCCTGCGGGCAAAAACAGCGTGCAACTGAGGAGAAGAATGGCGGCGGCGCAGGTCGGGGTAAGGGCTTGCATGGTCTGAAATCGTCTCAAAATGGGTGGGAGAAGTCCCGGAGTAGAATCGTTGGAATCCGGCTCAAATCAATGGCGAGTGGCTCCAAGGCTGCATTTTTTTAGATCGGTGTGATGAAATGGAGGACGGCGCGGCCAGGCCTTGCGGGAGTGGCCGCGTGGCGCGTGGCGCGCTTGGGTCGATTCCGGATTTTGCAGATTTTCCGAAGGAGTGGCGGATCAGAGGCCACTTTTTTGGATGAGATCGCGCAGTTGTTTTTGGAATTCCAAAATATCTTCCTGGGCGGGGCGGTAGCCCGGTGTGTCTGGGTCGAGTCCGGGGCGGCCGGTCTGGTCGAGCATCCAAATGGCAGTCTCACCGTCGCTGAATGTGACTTTTCCACTGACGAGTGCGCCGGGCAGGGTGAGGGTGTCCATGGTGGTGCTGACAAATCCAGTCGCCACGGGAGCGAGTTTTTCCTCCTCTTTGGGCACGACTTTGGCTTCCTCGATCAGCTCGATTTTCAGGTCTAGGATTAAAAAGCGAGTGTCCATGTAGGTGAGGCTGTGGCCGAAGTCGTCCTTCAAGTGGCGTTGGAGATCGGACATCGAGGCTCCAGCGGCGGCCCATTGTTTGAGGGCGTCGATTTGCTCCGGAGTGAGTTGGCTGGTACTGAACATGGCGAACGTATGGACGAGTTGCGGGCAATTTCCAAGTCTCAAGACGTTGGTGATGAAGATTCACGAGCGCGGCGCTTGCCAGGGCGGGGGGAATCGCAGGAAACTCCGGGAGTGCACGAGATTCTTCGCACCCGATTCGGATTCGACGCGTTCCGCGATGGGCAGGAAGCGGTGATCCGCGCCTTGTTGGATGGGCGCTCGGCACTCGCCATTTTCCCGACGGGGGGAGGCAAGTCGCTGTGCTATCAAGTGCCGGCGCTGCTTCTTGACGGTCTGACTTTGGTGATTTCACCGTTGATCGCGCTGATGAAAGACCAGGTGGATGCGCTGGTCGCCAAGGGGATTTCGGCGGCGCGCTTGGATTCCACTTTGGATGTCGAGCAGGTGCGGGAGGTGTATGCAAAGCTGGATGCAGGCGAGTTGAAGCTGCTTTATATCGCGCCGGAGCGGTTTTCAAACGAGGCGTTCCGGCAGCGTATCAAGCGTTTGCCAGTTCAGTTGGCGGCGATTGATGAGGCGCATTGCATTTCGGAGTGGGGCCACAATTTTAGGCCGGATTACTTAAAGTTGGCGAAAATTTGCCGGAGTTTGAAAATCCCGCGAGTGCTTGCCTTGACCGCGACGGCCACGCCGAAGGTTGCGCGTGACATCCGGAAGCAGTTTCGGATCGCGACTGCGGACCATGTGCAGCTGAGTTTTCACCGGCGGAATCTGGATCTTCGGGTGACGCCGTGTGGGGCAGGGGAGCGCAAGGGGATTTTGCTAGAGCGCTTGCGAACGCTGGATGGGTCTGCGGTGGTCTATGTGACGCGCCAGGAGACGGCTGAGGAGGTGGCGACGTTTCTCGCCAAAGAGGGTGTATCCGTTCGCGCCTATCATGCGGGGCTTCCTGCGGAATTTCGTGCCGACGCGCAATCCGCCTTCATGAGCGGTGCGACTCGTGTCATCGTGGCGACGATCGCGTTCGGGATGGGGATTGATAAGTCGGACATTCGTGCGGTTTATCACTACAATTTGCCGAAAAGTTTGGAGAATCACACGCAGGAAATCGGTCGTGGCGGGCGGGATGGTGGGCATGCGGTTTGTGAGATGCTGGCGTGTGGAGACGATCTAACGGTCTTGGAGAATTTCATTCACGCGGATGCTCCGTCGCCGCGTGCTTTGGGGAATTTGATCGATCGCGTGCTGCGCTTGGGGCAGGTTTTCGATGTTTCCCACTATGATCTATCGACGATTTGTGATATCCGGCCGGGTGTTGTTTCCACGGTGCTGACCTATTTGGAGATGGATGGCATGATCGAGGCGACGGGACGGTTTTACGCGACGTATCGTGTGAAGTTGCTGCGGTCCGAGGAGCGGATTTTAGCGGGGCGCTCGGCAAGTGAGAGAAAGTTGGTGAAGCGTTTGTTAGCTTCGGGTGAGATGAAACGATGGTGGCTGTGTTTCTATCCAGCGAGTCTAGCAGATGAGTTCGGCATGGCGCGAGAGAAGATCGTGGCATTGCTTAGCGGGCTGGAAGCGGCTGGCGACATCGTTTTGAAAGTGTCCGGTGTGCGGCACGGATACCGGGTGAGGAAGGATCCGGGTGATTTGAAGCATCTCACGGCGAGGATCTGCGAAGTATTTGCGCAGCGCGAGCAAGCGGACCTAGCGCGGCGTGGGCAAGTGTTGGGAATTTCCGCGCAGCGTGCTTGTTTGACAGCTTATTTGACCCGCCATTTTGGCGAAAAATTGGAAGGACCGTGCGGTCATTGTGACCGCTGCCGGGGTGTCCCGGCGAAGTTGATCAAGCGTCCTAAGCCGCGGCGTGCGACGGATGATGAGTTGCGGATGGTGAAGAATTTGGTGGATGAGAAGCATGCAGCGCTCAATACGGCACGTCAGTTGGCGCGTTTCTTGTGCGGCATGGCGAGTCCGGCGGCGATTCGCGCACGGCTGACGCGGCATCCTGCGTTCGGTCTGTTTGCGGAAATCCCGTTCGCCGATGTCTTCATCATGGCCGGGGCGGCATGACGCGGGATTTTCAGGCTCAGCGGCCCTCTTGAATCCGCTCCGCAAGCATCTGTGGGAGTCCGGCAGCGATGATTTTTTCCTGAGTCTTGGAAATGTCGTATTCGACTCTCCGGAAAACGACCATGCGATGATCCAAATCGAAAATCGCGTAGCAGGCACGCCAATCTCCATCGCGTGGTTGGCCAACTGAACCGATGTTGATAAAGTATTTAGTGCCGTCTTCGATGATGATTGAATCGGCGGCTAACTCCTCGACCTTGTCGGACTTTGCGTAAACGCGCGGCACGTGGGTGTGGCCGTGGAAGCAAACTTGAGTGAATTGGTAGGAAAAATTCGACATCGCATCGAAGCGGTTTGTCACGTAGTTCCAATGAGTTGGCTGATCAAGAGTGCTGTGGACCACGGTGAAGTCAGAGACTTGGCGAACCATGCGCAAGCGTGTGAGCCATTGCCGTTGTTCTGCCGTGAGCTGCTGGCGCGTCCATTCCAAGGCGGCGGCGGCCACGGGATTCATGGTTTCCAGAGAGTGATTTCCCGAAGCGTCCTCATCGTGATTGCCTTTGACTGTCGGGCAATTCATCGCGCGGATGATTTCCAAGCAGGCGGATGGGTCTGCGTTGTAGCCGACGATGTCGCCTGTGCAAACATAGTCCGTCACGCCCTGTTCGGCCGCATCCGCGAGGACGGCTTCAAGAGCTTCTAAATTGGCATGAATGTCACCGAAAAGAGCAATCCGCATGAGATGAGGTGTGAAAGGGGAGAAAGTTTGCCAATTAACGAGAAGCTGTCGAGGCGAAACCCGGCTTGGCTACTTTTCAAACCATTCATCCATGCCGCCGGAGCCTGGAACCGCCTGTTTGAAAATACTTTGCTCGGGTGGGACTGCGAGTGATTTCTCGAGGGCCTCGAGGGTGATCGCCACCCCATCGACAGGGAATCGCTCGCGAGTCCGCTGCCAGTGTCCAGTCAATGCTTCGTAGGCTTTCTCAGGGGTTTTGAACAATTCAAGTGCCCGCTGGAGGGTGTCCATCTGTGGATTTTCATGCGCCTCAAGGACGAAAATGAGGATTAAAAGGGTGGGCGTGTGGTTGATGCGCTCCGCATAGAGCGTGCGCCCGAGGGCGAGGGCCTCTTTTTCTTGGCCGGGCACGCGGGCGAGCGAGTAAAATTGGGCGCGGCGGACGTAGCTTAGCGCGTTGCCTGTATCGGCCGCTCTTCCATAAGCGTCTGCGGCCGCAGTGAAGGTTGCGGATGAATCACGGAAAGCGGGAAATTTGTTGGAGTCGGAGAGCAGAAATCCAAGATTCGCAAGCAGGTTCCAATCGTTCGGGTTGTTCCGGATGCCACGTTCCAAGAAGGCTCTCCCGCGGCTGATGGATGCACGCCATGCCTCGCGCCGCCGCAGCGATGGCATTTCAGAGTTTTCCAAATTCAAGTAATAGGATGCGGCGTTGTAGGCCATGTGCCACGAGCCGGTTTCCCAGTAGTAACGGGTGCGAGGTGCTAAATCGACAATGGTGTCGAAGGTGTCGGATACGTCGTCCCAGCGCTGTTCGGTGAAGAATGTGAAGGCCCGTAAATTCAAAAATGTCGCAACCAAGGTGCGCAGTCCACCAAGGGCGACGGCGGAACTTGTCTGGCCGATTTTGTCCCGGGTGCCGATTTCCATTGGCGCGGGGGTCAGTCCGGCGGCGCGGAGTTCATTGCGCAAGCCCGATTCAAACGGCAATCTGGCGGCTCCAAAGCCGAGCAGCGCCATGGCTAAAATGCCGTTTTTTTTCCAACTTTTCACGGGGATTAAAATTCTTTTTCCGCAAAAATAAACCAGGACGCGATTGTGAAAAACACGGCGTAGTAGAGACCAATCAAGGTGAGTTTACCCAAAATGAGGATTGGCAGAGCTTGTCCCTCGATGACGGCGTCAATGACGTTGAAATTCTGGAAATCTGGCATCACCAGTGAGAGGAGCAACGAGAGCAAGCGCCCGAAAACTCCTTCGCCTGCAGCTCCAGCTTGAAGATACACATCCCGCGCATCCGCTTGAAAGTGGCCGATGAAGTAGATTAAGAAGCTCACGATTGTGGTGAAGAGTGTGCTCGTTGAGAAGGTTGAGATCAGCAGAGCGAGCGAAGCCATGATCGAGGCTCGGAGAAAAACAGCAAAGACTGCACCTTGCAGAGACCAGTTCGCGCCATGCGCCTCGGTCTCCTTGCGCAGTGAATCGATGGCGTCCTGCGGCCAATCCAAGGCGGCGGCCATGGCCAACTGCTGGTCAAGGACCATGCCCGTCCGGATATGGAGGACGGCGGTCATCAAGATATCCATCAGTGCGAGCGAGACGAAAACCAACATCAACACGCCGAGGAGTTTTCCGGCCAAGTAGTCGAAGCGTGGCACTGGCTTGGCTAAAATTGTGTATAAAGTGCGGTCTTCCACGTCTTTCGGCAGCAGCAGGGCTGTCGCGACAATGGAGAGCACCACGGAAAAAAGAGTCATGGTGCCGAGGGACCAGCTTTTGATCGAACGAAGCACGTTGACCCCCACGGATTCCGGACCCTCGTGCTGGGGAAGGTCAAAGAAATTACTGGCGATGGCGATGACTCCGAAGACCGCAAGGAAGTAAAAAACCTTCATGCGGACCAGTTGGGTGAACGCGTGCATGGCGATCACGAGAATGCGACCGACGTGAGAGCCTTGGGGTGAAGTGGTTGGGAGAGTGCTCATCGGTCGTCAGTTTGAGTGGTCTCACGCAGGAAAAGTCGCTCCAGCGTGGTGCGTGGTTTACCGGTGCGGACGAGGGTGGCGCCTGAATTTCCCGCGAGGGCAGTGATTTGTGCAATGAGCTCGGGACTGGCGTCTTTGAGGATGATTTCCGTCTGATCCTCAATCGCGATCAGATCGTCCAAACGGCCTTCTTTGACCATTTTGCCTCGGAAAATAATGCCGACATGGTCGCAAACTTCTTGGACCTGCTCGAGGAGGTGCGAGCAGAGGAAAACCGTGATGCCGCGTTCGCGCAGTTTTAAAATCAAATCACGGATTTGGCGGGATCCTACAGGGTCCACGCCCGCAGTCGGCTCGTCGAGAATGACCAAGCGAGGTTCTTGGATGAGTGCTTGGGCGAGGCCGATCCGCTGGAGCATGCCCTTCGAGTATCCGCCGATTCTCCGGTCACGAGCAGTTTCTAAATCCACCAAAGCGAGCAACTCAGTAACGCGTGCTTCGAGCGTTTTGCCCTTGAGTCCGCAGAGTTTTCCGTAGAAGCGCAAGGTTTCCGCGCCGCTGAGGTGTTTGTAAAAATAAGGATTCTCCGGGAGGAAGCCGACGTCGTTCCGTGAGTCAACTTTGAGCGAGTCCTTGCCGAAAATTGCGCATTGACCGGCAGTCGGCGCGACGAGTCCGAGAAGAGCCTTCATGGTCGTGGACTTGCCGGAGCCATTCGGCCCGATGAGCCCGTAAACCTCGCCAGGCATGATCCGGATTGAAACGTCGTCCACCGCGCGCAGCATTTGCTTGCGGAATGACGTTTTAAAGTCCTTCACCAAATTTTTAATTTCAACAGCAGGGGTTATTTCAGCCATCAGCCCGACCAGCTTGAAATAGGCTCAGCGCTCTTGCAACGGACAAATTTCAAGATTTTCAGGAAGACTTCATTTTTTACCCACGGCTGGAGGTGCAGAGGCTTACCGAACGCAGTGTTCCGAAAAAGACTGATCATTTTGAGAGAGTTTGGAGTTTTCCGGGCTCGAGCGGTCAGACGATTCCTTTTTTCAGATCGCGCATGCTCCAGAGTGGTTCGCTGGCGGCTGCGGCGGATCCTTTCAATTTTCTCGCTCCGTCCTTCCTTTTTGGGCCGAAGCGGTCGCGTGATGCGAAAAACGCCTCGTTGACGAAAATTCGACTGCCGATCACCGCGCCATCTGTGAAGTAGCGCACACGGCAACGGAGCAATTTGCCGAATGAGATTTCCCCATCCTGTGCCCGTTCCGTTTCTACCGCCTGTCTTGAAATACCTTTGCGTGAGGTTTTTTGGGTTGTTTTTCCGTCTCTATCGACGCTTTCCGTTGTTTTTTCGACGGCTCCGGCCATGAGTAAATTCCTGTATTCACGAGCGACGCCATTTGCCCACAAGGCGGCATCTGCAACGACTCCTTGGTGGGCTCGCAAGGCTCTTACCAAGCCGGCGCGTGCGGTTTTTCCATTGCCTTTTGCACCGCCACCGATCGCTTCTCCGTAGCTGCTCCAGCGATAATCCGCTGGATCTTCCGCGATTCCTGCTCGCACGGGATTGAGATCGATGTAGGCGGCGATCGTCTTCGCGGCCACGCCGTCTTCCACAATGATGCTTTTGAATCGGTCCTCCCAGAGTCGGCCCGTGCGAGAGTGCGTCCGGTTGTGCCACTGAGTGTAGCGTTGCAAAAGTCCCTTCATCAATTCACCGAGATCGTGCATGCGGTAGGTGAAACGTTTGTGAATTTCTTCAATTGCATTTGGATTTTCCGAATCCAGAGGTGTTGAGGCTGATCTCGCGTCGGCTAGCTCCTTCGCGACCTGCGCCACGAAAGCTGCACTGTAGAGGGCAGACAATCGGTGAAGGAGATCTTCATCGGAAAGGCCAGTTTCCGCCATTGGCGGGACCTCTACGAGCAGATGGAAGTGATTGTCCATCAAGCAATAAGCGGTGATTCGGCACCCGCTGAATTTCTCATACATCCGCATCAGAGTTCGGAATTTTTCCTTCTCCAGAGCGCCAAGAGCGTGTCTTCGCTCGACCACGCGGGATATGATATGATAGAATACGGGCTTTTTCGAAGAATTTCGCCACCATGCCAGCCATCGCGCACGTCTCATATTGTGAAGGTAGAAGGGAATTGCACCACGTAGCAATCCGAAACTTATTAAAGGACTGTCCCTTTATATGATCACCTCAAAGTCCTGATTATCAACGAATTTATGCAACTGGATGAAGTTTTTAATCCAGTTGGAGAAGTCTCTTCCGATTTGCAAGTACGCTTGGAGATCCCATGCGTTGACCCGAGGTCGCTTTGACTCGGACGAGTCGATCGGGAGCAGCTCAGTCGGATCGGCCGGCTCTACCGATACCTCGGCAAGAGGATCTCTTATTTTTTGTCTGTCACTTTGAATTGATGGAAGCGGGCCGGGATGAGGGTTGTGCCCGTGTGACCCGCGATGTCAGGCGCGGCGCCGACGGAGCAGGGCGAGCATACCGAGACCACCGAGCAGGGCGGCGGAGGGCTCGGGCACCGAGGTCACATCCATCCAAGTCTGACCCAAGCGGATTTCATCAATCTCTGGGTTTTGGCCACTTTCGGCTTCCATATAGATGCCGAGTTGGTCGAGGATGCCGGAGCCGTTGAAGCTCTGGGTGACATCCCATGAGACGGCTTGAGGGCTGAGATTGACGGTGCCAGTTCCGGGCGTGAAGGAGTAGGCCTTGAGGTTGATGGTGTCATTGCCCACGGTTTGGGTCAGGAATTCGGCAACGATGAATAGTGTGGCGCTGCCAGTTTGCCCGAAGAAGTTGGCACTGCTTTGGGTTTTTTGAACAGCACTGGTGAACGGCTCATTGGTAGCGTTGTTGCGGGAGATTGCGACCTTATCATCGTAGCTGGGGCCAACGTGGAGGCGTTGGGTGGTGCCGCCGAGAAAGACTGTGGCTTCGCGGTCCGCGGCGCTGGTGTTGGCGGCGGAATCGTTATAGAGGAAACTGAGGTAGAAACTGCCGTTGCTGCTGAGGTCTAGGGTGGTGCTCAGGTTACGAGTGACACTGTTGTCGGTCCAATTGCCGGTGTTAGTAGCCAAGCCGCCGGCTGGATTGGCGAAAGTTACATTGGAAGGGTAGGCGGTAATGCCTGTGTTGGTGTTGGTGCGGGTAATAGTGCCGTCGCCAGCGGAGTCGACCCATAAGTTGCTGCCGAAGCCGGACCCGGAGCCGGTGCCAACGATGTTGGCGGAAGATACTGCGGGGTTGAAGCCTTCGTAAGCGATGAGTGCACCATTGACATGTCCGCCGAGGGCTGTTGTGGCGGCTAGGACGAGGAGGTTCAGTTTGGTCGATTTCATGATCGTTTCGATGATTTGGTGGCGATTCTTTGTGAAGACTGAAGTGGTCTCCTTACCGTTTGCCAGTAAATTCTTTGACGTGTTGCCTCATCGCATTGCGCCAAGTAGAATGACACCGGGGAGGAGATGAAAAATCGGCTTTAGTCGGTCGTTGCGCCAGAAAGAATGACACCCAGATGCAAACGATATCTGGAATCATGAGTCAAAAGAGT
>JBEGOB010000128.1:0-3137 GCA_041182265.1 Verrucomicrobiota bacterium
ATGACAGCAGGTTTTCGAGCACGCCGATGCGCAGCATGAAAGCGCCCAGCTGATCACTTCCACGGACCGCGTTCGCCTCAAGCTCGGTCAGATCGACCTAGGCTCGGCAAATTCTTGGCGATCATGGAGCGCCTGAATGAATTCGGGCAGCGGCACGGCGGAGATCTTCTTCGCGGCGTAGCGGATCACTCCTTCGGCTGCCAGCAGTTCAAGAAGTTGGTCTCGGGTGGGGGCGGTGAACTTTTGGAATTTTCGCAGACAATCCCGGGGGCTGATCGGCCCGTGGCTCCGGAGATGATCCAGCAGCTTGGTCACCTCGGAAGGATCACAATCAGTGGCAATCCCGAGTCCATGATAAGCGAGGCTGTAAATGCCGATCACGATGCCTCGAAACGCCATGATGTGAAGGTGCATGTAAAAAGCGCTTTGGACATTCAGCCTCTCCTTGGGAAGCATCACTCGAATGATCCGCGCACAGACCTCTCCCAGCTCGTGTGCCATGGTGAGCACTGAGAACTCATAAGATGCCGGGAGGTTTTGCAGGCGTTTTCTCAGCAGGTGCTCGTAGTGGCCAATGTGGTGATCCTCTGAAATATTCAGGCTTGGAGCGATGCTTGCAAATGCCCCCCGCATTTTGGAGAAGTTCTTGGCTTTGATATAAAGCTCATACTTGGTTCCTTCATTGAGGGGGGAGCTCGCAAGATGAGGCAGAAATAAAATCGGCAGCCCTAGCTTGAGAATGCCTTCTGTGAGCTTGGAGTCCCACTGATCGGCCATGAGTGAGCCTGCGATGCAAAGCGTCTTTCTGATGTTCCTCTCGGCCTGTGCCGCACCTACCGGATTGATCAATCGGATCGGATTTTCAAACACGTCCGTGCGGAAAGCCGCGTGATCCTCGGGTCGGTCGAGTCGCAAAATAAGATCGCGAGTGGTGTCAGTTATCCAGCCAAGCTCATCATCCCACATTTGGGCGTAGTAGCCGACACGGCCACATCCAAAGCGGACGTTTTTCGCTTCCTCGAACCACGCGGCGTAGTGTTTGATGCATTCGGTCTCATGGGTTGGTGATCGAGATCGTAGCAAGATCGTCTTCAGCATGTCTGGCCGGGCACCTTCGTAGGTTCCAACAAAGATGGGGCCGCTGCCCGACTCGCTCGGAATTCGGCTGTTGCAACCGTCTGACCAGTCCATCGCGCAGTAATCAATCGGGTCGCGTTTCGTTCCTCCATTGACCAAGAGCATCGACGGCACTTGGGGCGTCAGTGAGCGGCCCGCCAACTGCCAGTGCGTGAGCACATACATCGTCACTGCCATGGTGCGGGTGGCCCGGTCCTCAGAACAGTGATGCAGGAAGTTTTCCAGCTCTGGCAATTCGTTTGTAAACATGTCAGGCTTCGAGAGTGAGGGGATGCAAATCGCTAGGCTCCGAAGATCCAAGCGCCGACCAGAATGTTCCATCAAAGTTGGCCTTGCCGGCCGACTGGAGAGCGAGCAGCGCAGTCTTGCACACCTCGGCCGTCAAATTCAGGTGCCGATAGATGTTGCGCTCAAGATGAGACTGGCCAGCGAGTTTTTTGAGGATGCGCATCTGGACATGCAGCTGTCGGCAATTCTCGCCGGACGCCAACATCGCGGACCGGGCATTGATCATCCGCAAGACGAGGAATTTGGCCAAGGCCGTGACATAGCTTCCATTCCACTTGAGATTGCTCTGGGGCAACTTCCATGCGCCCCGCAGCTGCTCAAATCCATAGAACAAAGTGATGAAAAGCCCTCGCGCCGCTCCGCTGAGTCCCGGGTGTTGCGGTTCATGCTGTTTGAGAAACTTCATCCACTCGGCTTGGGCGTCAGTGAACTGGAGTTTTGTCAAAAGTTCTTTGGGGCAGCGAGGGGCGATCCGATTTCCCCATGCCTGGTTCATCACCTTCTCATAGCGAGTGAACAACTCGTCAATGGCGACCGGAGGATTTTCGAACTCGACCTCAGTGGGAGTTGGCCCGGCCTCACCATCGACGAGCCACATCATCCGCTGCGCCAAGCCTGCGCTGGCTTCGCTGTTCTGAATGACCTTGGCCAAAGCTTGGCGAGGGTCGGTAAGCAACACCGTGCCTCGGACGGACGCTGTGCCACGCCCGTCAATGATGTCCGAGCAGACTTCCCTGAAGTTGTTGAAACCCTCGACGTCGTCCACGCCGATGTGGACGTTCGGACGCTTCATGTGGCTGAACTCCAAAGCCTGTGCCGTCTGCTGATGTGAATTGCCGGAAATGAAAACGTAGCTGTTTTTGGACAGAGCGCCCAGACCCGAGGGAGCATCGGTCTCCAAGAGCGCGGTAAGCTCACTGGCCGCACTGCGCCCGTCTAGATCCAGGCTATAAAAATAGGCAAGCGACTGACTGCCTCCCACGGCCGCCAAGAACGGGTCACGCTCACTTGATTGGCGAGAGTTCTTGCGCTTGGTCTCTTGAATTTCCAGCGCGGAGTGGAGGATGTGGCTTGCCAAGTTCGACTGCTTCAACCCCATCGGCTGGATGACTTTCTCACAGATCAAGCTGGAGGAATGGGAGCCGGAAATAAGCAGGCTGCTGCCGACCATGAAGCTATTGCCGGACGGGTCGATGTAGCCAGTGCCCGGGCGCTGAATGTTGGCAATCGAGCATGCCATGGTGGCGAGGAGATTGGCTCCGACAGCGACGTCGCCTTCGCCAAGTTTCGTGGCGTTAAATGAGGCGAATAAGCATTGAAGGTCTTCGTTTAGTGCAGGGGACATATGGTTGATAGGTGCGTTGTAAAGAACAGGGGGGATTCTACCGCACTTGGCAAAAAGTACCAGTGGAAGTTTTGAAAATCGCTGATTTTTTCCTCGGAATTTCATCAAAAAACCTTGCCGCAATCGTAGATCAACCTATCCGTTAAATTCCAGTCATGGGGAAATTCCGTTATGGATCAAGTGTGTTCGCAACACTCGCCACTCAACGCGGCAAGCTATCTTTCCATGAACACACGCAATCCACTATCAATATTGACACATGAAGATCCTTCTCAGCCATCCAGCACCGATTGACCGTTGTAAAATTGTCACTGACCTTGAGCTCGACGCCGCCTTATTTGACTCGGCCGATGCCGCTGACGAGGCT
>JBEGOB010000129.1:0-4060 GCA_041182265.1 Verrucomicrobiota bacterium
GCGGAGCCGCGGTGGTGGGGGTGTCGAGGGTGATTTGCCGGGTATCGTAGTTGACGGCCGCGATCTTGGTGCCTGAGGCAATGCCTGTGGCTGCGATGGTCATGCCCGGAAACAGCGTGTGGGCATCGCGTGCCGTGATCACCGTATCACCGAGCGCGAACAAGGCGATGGGCGTGCCCGTGCCATTGATGAGGGTGACTGGCGCGGTGCTAGTAAGGGCGAGGGAGCCGGTGCCGGACGATTCGAGTGTGGGCGTGGGCCCGACGAGGCCGAAGGGGCGATCACTGGATGAGTTAGACGCACCTGCATGGCGGAATGTGCCGCCGAAATTGAAGGCAGTGCCGGAGCCGATCGAGCTCGGGGTGCCGCTGGCGGTCATATTTTCCACGACGGTGGTGCCGACGGAGAAATTCGGAGTTGCCAAGGTCCCTTGGTTGTCAGTGCGCGATAGGGTGAGGGTGCCGGTGCCGTATTTGTTGATACCAGTTGATGTGGTCGCATCCGTGTCCACAAACTGAGAGTTGACGATGACATTTCCAGCGCCGAGGAAATTGAAGGCGCGGTTGGAAGTCAGCACATCATTGCGAAGGACCGACGGGGTTCCAGCATCGCCAAGTGTTAAGGTTCCGGCGGCCGATTCGATCGCGTAGGCACCTCCAGCTGCGGTGATTAGAAGATTGCCAAGCCATGCATTGTTGCCTGAGGCATTGCGCAGGAATACGGGTGAGCCGAATGCACTTTCGTTAGCTGCGATGAAACTTTTTCCGGACGTGTTGATCGATTTGTTGATATTAACTGTGATGTTGTTAGCCAACTCGAGTATGGCAAACTTCCGGTTGTCGCCTGTGAGGGTGATGGTTTTGGCGGTAGCGATCGGACCCATCGCCTCGCTGTGCTCGATGCGAAGGGTGTTAGAGTTGGGGATGCCGTTGATCTGGACGTTGCCGGTGAAGGTGTTGGCCGCAGGCAGAATCAAGGTGCCAGTGCCGGTCTTGGTGAGCGCGCGGGCTGCCGTCAAAGCAACATTCTGGGTGAATGATGCGCCGGCATTGGTGGTGTCGATGAGAACTCCGGATGCGGGATCCAGATCGAATTCGCTCAACGAGTTCGTGTTAAACAAGCTGCCAATTTCAGCAGCCGAGTAGTAGAGTGCATTCGAATTATGCGCACCAAGGCCGACGCTGCCCAAGGCACTTGCCGTGGCGATTGCTGCAGTTTTTGCATTTTTTGATCCAAAAATAAGGCCTCCCGCATCGATCTGTGTGGGGCCGTCGTAGGTATTGGTGCCGAAGAGAGCGAGGGCGCCCGAGCCTTGCTTGGTGAGTCCGACCTCCACGCCTGTGATGTCGCCTTGGATGATACCCGAGATATTGGCGGCTTGATCAAAGATGCGGGAGCCTGTCCCAGCCAAGGTCATACCGGTATTGACCACGCCAAGGTTTTTGAAGAGGCCGTCGGTGTAGGTGATGTTGGTCAGGTTGGTGAGATTAGCCCCGGATGTGTCGAGAACGGTGGTGGCACCGTTGAGTGTGAGGTTAGCGGCGATGGTCCCGGCGGCAGTGCCACCGACACGAGTGATGCCTCCAGTGACCGTGGTGCTTCCCCCTGTGAAGTTGAGCGCCGCGGTGGTGCCGCCACCACTGTTGTTGGTCGCCATGGAAATCGGGCCGAACTTGGCCGTGCCGCCGCCGATGTTGATGGTGGCGTTGTTGTTGCCGGTCATCAATGCGTTGGTGGCTACGGCCATGTTGACCGAAGCGACTTCGAGTGTTCCTGTATTAAAAGTTAGAGTCGCATTGGAGCCAACGCTGCCTGTTCCAGTCCGCCTGGCCATGGTCAACGCGCCGATTTTGGCGTCTACACTGTGAGCGGAAAGATCCACGATCGCCGTGTGGGTGCCATTGTGACCAAAGCCGTTGTTGATCAGGTTCATGGTGGTGACTGCTGCTATGCCGTCCGCCGCACGGAGTTGAAGGGTGCCGGTGCTTGTTTCGAATGAAATATTGCCACTGCCACGCCCATTGGTGGATCCAACAGCAATTGTGTTTGCGTTGATTGTATTTCCGCTGCTGCCAAGTTTCAGAGTTTGTAAAATCCCTCGTCCAGCCTTGTCACCCACACCGAGCACGTCTGCGGTGATGGTGCTGGTAGCGGCAAGCTTAACGGTCGTTTGTGGCCCGGTGGTTGTGCCATTGGTGGCTCCCAAGCGGAAAATTCCGGTAGCTCCGAGGTTGGCTGTCAGGGTGCCGAGTCCGCTCAAGTCTAGGCTGTTGTTTGGGGTGCCGGCGGTCGGTGTGGTTTGTCCAACTTGAAAGGATGTGCCACTTACGGTGAGCGTGCCTGTGCTACCGTTGATGGTGGCGTTTGTCGCAGTTGTGGCGGTGGCACCTCCGGCGAGGAGGAAGTTACCGACTAGCTCCAGAGTTTGATCCGCAGCGATCGTCGTCGTGTGCTGGAGGGTAGCGCTCTCTTGGCTGTAGGTAAGCGATGCGACCGATTCGCTTGCGCCTACAGTATTTGTGGTGCCGGTGGCGAGGGCACCTGTAGCATTGAAAGTGACGTCGTCTCCCGTGGGTTCAGCATCATCGCTCCAGTTCAGCAAGGTGGACCAGTTGCTGTTGCCACCGCCAGCATCCCACGTGATCGCATCGGCGTGGACAGCGGGCGAAAGCAGCATGAAGCTTGCCGCGATGGAAGAAGGAAATAGGAGGAGACGTTTACTTTTCATGGGTTGCTTGGTGTTTTTTTTGAGGCCGATCGGCGGAATTTATTGGATTTCCGATGGTTTACAGTGGTTCACGGCGTCTCCGTAAAAAAGCTGACTGGATTTCTAAGAATCTTTTTTGGGGGGCGAGACACTCCTCTGATTGTTAAGGGGCGGGGGTGGCCAACGAGGGGAAAATCCACTCAAAGATGATTGATCCGTTTTGTCCGAATTGCAGAAAATCAATCTGTAGCGCCGCAAGTGAAGAGTTTCGCCGCGGAAAATGGCGCGCCTTTCAGGATGACCATCACGGATGTGATTTCCCTTTGGCAGAGGGAGGCTGGTAAGTTGCGCCGTTGTCGGCGGGAAGCGAGCGGTGCCATGCGACGGCAGCCGCTGCAAGGCGGGCGGTCTCGGCGGGGTTTTCCGCAGCTAGGTTTTTCTCCTCCGAAGGGTCGAGCGCGAGATCGTAGAGCTGGGCAGATGCTCCTTCGTAGGTGCAGAGGAGTTTCCACCGGCCGTCGCGCACGGCGAGATCGGGGAGCTTGTCATCGCCGGAGAACGAGGCACGGTCGGGCGGACGCCGGAAAAACAGCGGCTTGTTGCGCGAGGCATCGGAGCGGCCGAGGAGTGTGGCGTGCATTGAAACTCCGTCGAAGGTGGTGTCGGGCGGAGCGGAAACTCCAGCGATTGTTAGGATTGTGGGCGTGACGTCGATCGTGGCGAAATGCGAAGTGCGGTTGGCGGTGCCGGTTTTTGTCGGATTTGTGAAGCCGGGTCCCCAAACGACGAGCGGCGAGCGGATGCCGCCTTCATAGAGCATGGCTTTGCTGCCGCGGAAGATACCCGCCGATCCGGCACCGACTTCGGGGCCGTTATCAGAGCAAATGAGAATCAGGGTGTTGTCGCGGAGTGCTGGATCTGTCTGGATGCGTTGGAATAACTTTCCGAATTGGCGATCCATGGACTCAAGCACGGCATGATAGAGTCCGCGCTTCCCGTCGCGCCATTGATCGACAGGCGGCCAGAACGGGCTGTGGACATCATCTGGCCAGAGGTTGATGAAAAAGGGTTTTTCCGCGTGGGTCGAGGCGTCGATGAATGCGAGTGCGGCATCGGTGAAGCCGGTGGTGATTTGTGAGCGTTGCATCCACGTGACCGGCTTTCCAAGGCGCTCTGCATCATCCCAAATTTTTCCGGGTTTGTCATCGCCGGGCTTGAGCGTCAGCGGAAGAAGCTTGGGCCCCATGCCCTCGAAATTTGTCAGCGATGCATCGAAACCATAGGCCGTGATCGGCGGGGCGTCGTCCACGTCGCGCTGGCCGCCCATGTGCCACTTGCCGAAGTGACCGGTGG
>JBEGOB010000130.1:0-8131 GCA_041182265.1 Verrucomicrobiota bacterium
TTCTTTTCGAAAACCTGTTGGATGACTTCGTGATCTTCCATCGCTTCGGAGAGTTGCACGCCGAGCTCGTCGCACTTCGCACGGCGCTGGGCCGGGGTGATGTCGAAGAAATCATCGCCCGCCACGCCTTTGATGAGATCATGATAACTCGCACGCCGCCACGGCCTTGTTAGATCGATGGTGCGGGTGATGTTGCCTTCGTCGTCCTTGTGCTCGATTTTCAGGCCGCCGCAGAATTTCTCCGCGAGATGGCAGGTGAGTTCCTCGACGAGATCCGCCATTTCCTCGAAGTCTGAGAAGGCCCAGTAGGCCTCAAGCATGGTGAATTCCGGGTTGTGGCGGCGGGAAATCCCCTCGTTGCGGAAGCTGCGGTTCAGTTCGAAAATTTTGGTGAAGCCGCCGACGAGCAGGCGTTTCAGGAAGAGTTCCGGGGCGATGCGCAAGGTCAGGGGCATGCCGAGAGCGTTGTGGTGCGTCTCGAATGGGCGTGCCGCAGCGCCGCCAGCCACGTCTTGGAGCATGGGCGTCTCCACCTCAAGAAAGCCGCGATCTTGGAGGAAGCGGCGGATTTCCGCAATCATCAGCGAGCGCTTCACGAAGAGGGCGGCGCTGTCTGGATTGCCCATCAGGTCGAGGTGGCGCTTGCGATACTTAATCTCGCGGTCCGCCACGCCGTGCCACTTGTCTGGCATGGGGCGGAGGGACTTCGAGAGCACGGTGAATTTCTCCAACTTCACGGTTGGCTCGCCAGTTTTGGTGAGGAAAGTCTCGCCCTCGATGCCGATCCAGTCGCCGCGGTCGAGGCATTTCCAAGCGGCGGCGTCGGTCTCGCTGAGGTTTTTCACCGAGACGTAGCCTTGGATTGAGCCGTGGACGTCGCCGAGTTGGAAAAAGCAGGATTTCCCCATATCGCGGAGGGCGGTGATGCGGCCGGCGACTTTCACCTGCATGCCTTCCGCGAAATTTGCGCGGAGATCGGCTGGGGTGACGGACACCTCGAAGCGCGCGCCGAAGGGGTCGATGCCGAGTTCGCGGAGTTTTGCGAGCTTATCGCGGCGGACGGCGATCAGTTCGGCTTCGGTGGATTGCGGTTGCTGAGGTGTGAGAGCTTCACTCATGTCAGCGACGGGCTTAGGTGGCGAGCGGCGGACTCGCAAGAGCCGAAACAAGAGAGCGCCAAGAAAATCCGCAAAAGGGGTGAGTTGCGCGGGCGGCGCAAGGCTTGCGGGGATAAAGAAAAACCCCGCCTTTGCAGGCGGGGTTGATTAACCGAACGGGGATGGCGGAGCGGACGGGGCTCGAACCCGCGACCTCCAACGTGACAGGCTGGCGCTCTAACCAACTGAGCTACCGCTCCATGTCCCGCTCGGGTGCGGGAAGCTATTTACCGAGCCGGGTTGGCGCAATCTCTTTTTTATGCATTTGCGAAATTTTTTCCCGGGCTTGAATTGGGCTTAGGCGAGGGCTTCAACGGCGGCTTCAAGCGAGGCGAGATCCTCGATGGAATGGACGGTGGCGTCCTTGTCGATTTTTGAGACGAGGCCGGCGATGACCTTGCCGGGGCCGAGTTCGAGGAAGGTTTTGTGGCCCATGGCGATGAGGGTTTGGATGGATTCTGTCCAGCGGACGGAGCCGGTGACTTGGTTTTCCAGCATGCTGCGGATTTCCGTGGGCTCGGCGACGGGGCGTGCGGCGAAGTTGCAGACGACGGGGATGGCGGGCGATTGGATGGAAATTCCAGCGAGCTCGGCAGCGAGCTTGTCTTGGGCGCTTTGCATGAGGCGCGAGTGGTAAGCGCCGGCGACGTTGAGCTTGATGGCGCGGCGGATGCCGAATTCCTTGGCTTGGGCGATGGCGGAGTCGATGCCCGAGGCGGTGCCGGAAATGACGATTTGGCCGGGGGCGTTGAGATTTGCGACATCCACATCTGCGGCGGCGGCGAGGGCGCGGACTTGAGATTCCTCACCGCCGATGAGTGCGGCCATGGCACCTTGGGTGGCGAGGCAGGCTTCTTCCATGAACTCGCCGCGGCGTGCGACGAGGCGGAGGCCGTCCTCAAATGAGAAACTTCCGGCGGCGGCGTGTGCGGTGAACTCGCCGAGCGAGAGGCCGGCGGCGGCGACGGGGACGAGATTGGGAAGGCGCTCGCGAATCAGGGCGAGGGCCATGAGTCCGTGGAGGTAGAGGGCGGGTTGGCAGCGCGAGGTTTTCGTCAACTCCTCGTCAGGGCCGTCGAACATGATGTCCGAGATCGAGAAGCCGAGGGTTTTGTCGGCCAGGGCGGCCATGTTGCGTGCGGTTGCGGAGTGTTCCGCCCAGTCTTTGCCCATGCCGGTTTTTTGGGCACCTTGTCCGGAGAAGAGTAAAACGATGTGGCTCATGTCGCCGGAGATCTAGGAAAAGGAGGCGGCGGAGGGAAGGGGCAAATCGTAAATCCACGAGGCGGCGGCACGGCGCTGGGCTTAGGCGGTGGCGGCTTCTCTGCGCTGGGTGAGAATTTTGTAAAACGAGCGCGAGCGGATTTCCTCAAGGCTGAGGCCGGTTTCCAGCGCCTCGGCCTCGGTGATGGCTCCGCAGGCGATGCCGCGCAGGAAGAAATTCAGCAAGCCTTGGCCAGTGGCGGCGTCGTCGAAGACATCGCCAAACAGCGAGGCAAGCGCGGCCTTCTCGACGAAGGCGCGGAGGCGGCCGGATGCGGCTTCCAAGCCTTCGAGGAAAAAGCTGTAAACTGCGGCGTAGCGGACGACGAATTGGGCGGGGTGGAGGTCCCAACCTTGATAGATGCCATTGCGGAGAGAATGCAAATTGTCCTCAAATGCCATGCGCCAAGCGCCATGGACGGCGTTGCGGTTGATGGAAATTTGCGCCTCGCTGAGGTCTGCGCCGCGGTGTGGGGCGACGGGCAGGATGTTGGTTGCGCCGTCCGAGAGGTGGACTCCGGTGCCGGCGAGAGAGACAATCATGTGGGCGCGTGCAAAATCACAGGTCGGGTGACCCATCGCTTGGTAGGCGGCGGTGATGCCGCTGGAGGCGGTGTAATCATAGACGCCGAAGTGGACACTGCGGCAGCGTCCCTCTGCCGCCTCGACGATGCCGAGTAGCGGGCAATTTCCATGGCGGTCCACGATTGACTGGGGAGTCTCGATCATCGGCTCGATGGGGATGCAGCCGTGCGGCAGGCCGAGTTTCTTTTCTAGCAGGGTGAGGAGCTGTGCAGCGGCGGTGACTTGGGCGGCGAGCTGGACCTTGGGCAGGGTGACGACGAAATTTTCCGGCAATCGGCCACCGGTTTCGCGGACGAGAGTGGTGATGAAAATGTCGAGGGTGCGGATGGAGCGAGCGCGGAGATCCTCGTTGAAGGGCTTGATGCGGATGCCGATGAAGGGCGGGAGGGTGCCGGCGGCAAGACCGGCGGCGACTTGGCGCGCTCCCTCAGCAGCGTGGCCGTCTTCCTCGCTGTCCAGGCGGTTGCCGTAGCCGTCCTCGAAGTCGAGGCGGAAGTCTTCGATGGGTTCGCACGTTAATTTTCCGACGACGCGGTGGTAGAGTTTTTCCGCGAATTCCGGGGTCCATTGCGTGTTGAGGACTTGTTGGAGAGCGGCGGCATCCGGGGCGAATTCCTGGAGTGCGCGGAGGGCGACGGCGCCGAGTTTTCCCGTGGAGTCCGACTTGAAGAGGTGGGCTCCGCCATACACGGTGTGGACGGCTTGGCGGCGGTCCGACTCGCCGGGATAGCTGCGCATGAAGGCGCGGTTTTCCGAAGCGAGGTTCGCCACGATGGGCGCGAGTTCTTCCGTGGAAAGCGAGTTGGAGTGCATGATGAAACGGCGAGGTGAACCGGTAAACCCTGCGAAGCGTGAGAAGCGGCGTCAAGGGAACTCTCGGGAGGCGTCAGTGTGCATTTTCAGGGCCAAAATTGCCGGGCATTTTCGGGGCGCGGACGGATTGGAAAAAGAGCAGGCGTTCGTGAACTTCTGCGAGGAGGAGGATGGGGAGGGCGAGCCATGGGCTGACGAGGGCGGCGGGGATGGCGAGAAATGCGAGGGCGAGGCGGCGCTTGAGGGTGTTGCGGAGCGGGCCGAGTTGGAGTCGGGCGCTGTGGAGATCTGGGGATTCCGCGGGATTGCGAGTGAGGGCGCGGCGGAGGAATGCGAGTTCTGGGAGCGTTTTCGAGGCGCTGACGAGTGCAAACAGCCAGGCGGCGGAGGGGCTGGGGTGTGCGATGAAATTGCCCAACATGGCGAGTGCGGCCACGGTGCCGAAGAAGCGTGTGGCGCTGAGCGGGAAGCGCCAAAGCGAGCGGCGCGTGTCGTGATAGATCATCACGCTGGTGAATACGGCGAGCAGTCCGAGTGGCGGCGTGGCGAGTGCGGTGACGTGTGAGGCGAGGGATTTGAAGGGGAAATCCGGCAGCAGCGGGAGGACGCAGAGTAAAAATGGCAGCGGGGCGAAGAGCGAGAATGCGAGAATTTCCCGCGAGAGCCATGAGGTTTTGAGGCCGAGGAAAAAGCGCCATGCTTTGAGCGGTTGGCCGAGGTGAAATACGGAGGCGGCCATGCCCGCGAAAAAAAGCAGGCTGCCGACGTAGGTGATGGCGGCGGGCGCGGCCGGGGTGAGAAGCAGGCCGAGACCGGCTTGGGTGAGGGTGAGCATGAGGACGAGCGGCCAGTGCGCATGCTGCGGAATGAGGGCGCGATGGTCTGCGGCGACGGCGGATTCCGGAAGAATGCGGCCTGTGTAGCGGGTGGTCGGGAGTGTGATGGAAACGTCGCCTAGCAGCGAGTGGTGAGTTTCCGGTGGCAGCGCGGTGGGCACTTTGATGATGCGGATGGCCTCGGTGGGGCAGGCTTGGACGCAGGCCGGGGCCTCGCCCTCCGCGAGGCGTTGGTGGCACATGTCGCACTTGCGAACGATCCCGCGTTTTTTCGAGTATTTCGGGACGTCGTAGGGGCATTTTAGAATGCAGTAAGAACAACCGATGCATTGGTCATCCAGGTGGTGGACGATGCCGGTGTGTGCGTCCTTTTCATAAGCGCCGACGGGGCAGCCATTCATGCATGCGGGATCTGCGCAGTGGTGGCAGGCGGTGGTGACCGTCTGCTGCCACTGGGGAGCGGCCTCACCGCCTAGCAGAACTCCGGTGTCGCGCCAGACTTCGTGATCGTCCAACCCGTTGAGCGAGTGGCATGCGGAGACGCAGGCTTTGCAGCCGGTGCAGCGGTCGAGTGAGACCTCGAAGGCGTATTGCTCGCCGCTGCCGGGCTGGGTGAGCGGGATGAGGCTGCGGTAGTGGGGTGCGAGGTCCGGTTGGCGCTTGTGGTGTTTTTCCGAGAAGCGTGCGACGGGTGTTTGAAGTTGTTTTTGCTCGGCGAGGAGTTGGTCGATGAGGTTTCCCGGCTCGGGTGCCGTTTTGGGGGCACGCTTGAGGGCGGGTAGGCGCTGGAGGCTTGCGGACACGCGGGGCTTGGGTGTTAGTCCGATCAGGCGGCGGGTTTGTTAGGCTGTGGCGCGGGCGCTGAGGCATTGGCCGACTTGGGCGCTCCAGGTGGCGAAGGGCGCGTCGAAGTCGCCGTCCGCCTCATGGACGGCGAGCATGGGAGTGGCGCCGAGAGCGGCGAGGCGGGTTTGGAAATCGTGGCCGCATTGGCAAAAATCCGGATAATTTGAATCTCCTAGGGCAAGGATGGCGAAGTTCACGGACGTGAGTGGCGGTGCGCCGGGCGTGGCGAGTGCGGCGTGGAGCGCAGCGGCGTTGTCCGGCGGTTCGCCGTCGCCATAGGTGGAGGTGATGATGAGGAGGTTTCGATAGTTTGTTAGGTCGATGGGCGAGACCTCCGCCATGTCGTGGACGGTGGGTGAGTGGCCTTGTGCGTTGAGAGATTTGGCGATTTTTTTCGCGAGGGCCTCGGAGTTTCCAGTCTGCGAGCCCCACAGGATATTCACGGGCAGGCCGGGTGCGCTTGGCGCGGGTAGGCTGGCTGCGGGCGGAGCTGTGGGGTGGGTGGTGGTCGGTGGAAAAGCGGATGAAATCCCGTCGAGGAAGCCTTTGAGCCACATCTTCTGGGCTCCGCTGAAGGGGGCGTTGGGTGGCAGTTTCAAACTGGACATGGCGGCGGATCAGGCGGTGAGCTTTTGGATTTCCTCCGCGCTGTGACGGTTGGTGAATTGGGCGAAACTTTCACCCGCGCGGCGCTGGGTTTGATAGGTGGTTAGGAGTTTCTCCATGAGCGGCGGGATGTCGGTGTATGGAATGTTTTTCCAGACCTCGCGCGCGACGGCTTGGGTGTCATCCACTCCGCCGCCGAGGACGATGTTGTAGCCTTCCACGGATTCTCCGGTGGGGGTTTTCACTTTGACGCCCATCATGCCGATGTCGCCGATGTAATGTTGGGCGCACGAGTGGTGGCAGCCGGTGAGGTGGATATTCACGGGTTGGTCAAGCTGGATGCGTGAGGCGAGGTAGGAACCGAGGGCGATGGCATTTCCCTTGGTGTCTGCGGCGGCGTATTTGCAACCACGGCTGCCAGTGCAGGCGATGATGCCGCCGGTGATGGCGGCGGGGCGGTGGTCGAATCCCGTGGCGATGACGGCTGCGGCGGCGGCCTCCAGGTGCGCATCCGGGATGCCGGGAATGATGAGGTTTTGCCAAACGGTGAGGCGGATTTCGCCACGGCCGTAGCGGTCTGCGATGTCGGCGATGGCCTGCATTTGCGCGCAGCTCATGCGGCCGACTGGGGTGAGCACGCCAAGGTAGTTTTTGCCGTCGTTCTGCGAGTGGATTCCGAGGTGGCCGTGCTTCGACTTTGGCCGGGACGGCAGGCAGGCATCGAGCGGAAAGTGGCGAAGTGGGAAGCTGAGTTTTTCCGAAATTTGGGTGAGCATTTTTGGGATTCCCCAGGCATCGACAAGATACTTCAGGCGGGCTTTCTTGCGGTTCGTGCGGTCGCCGTTTTCGATGAAAACGCGGATGATGGCGGCGGCGACGGGGAGGGTTTCCGCCGGGGTGAGGAGCAGGCCGCAGTCTGAGGCGAATTGCTTGTGGCCGGTGATGCCGCAGAGTTGGAGGCGGAAATAGACGCCGGGTTCCACGCCATGAGCGTTCGGGGGGACGCGGATGGCGTAGAATCCGATGTCGTTGGTATCGGCGCAGACGGAGACGCGACCGCCGGAGTCATAGGCGATGTTAAACTTGCGGGGGAGTCCGAAGAGATCGCGGTTTTTCAGGATATAATGATGGATGGCGCGGGCGTAGGGCATCACGTCGAGCAGCTCGTCAGGATCGAATCCGGTGGTGGGAGTGGCGGTGATGTTGCGGATGTTGTCGGCACCCGCGCCTTGTGAGGTGAGCCCGAGATCGGTGAGTTTCATGAGGACGGCGGGGCAGTCCTTGGGCATGATTTCGCGGATTTGGAGATTGGCGCGGGTGGTGAGGTCCGTGTGTCCGGGGCCCCAGTCGGCGGCGATTTCCGCGAGGCCGCGGAATTGGTGGGACGAGAGCGCGCCGCCGGCAATGCGGCAGCGGAGCATCAGACTTTCTTGGGCGGGTGTGACGAAGAACAGGCCGTGGAACTTGTAGCGGAACACGTCGCCCTCGGTGGGAAAACTGTTGGAAAGAGCGTTGGTGAGAATGCTGTCGTAGCAGTCGAGGCCGTTTTTTTCGTATTTGATCGCCTCCTCGCGGCAGAGTTCGTCCACGGGAGTGCCGTGGACGGAGGGGACGGCGTCTGCGGGGATGTGCGTGAAGCGGCGGTCCGCATCTTGTCCGAGGAAGGTGAGTTCGCGGGATGGGAGGACGCCGGAAACGAATCCGGAAAGGTAGGAGGTTTGTTCCTCGGTGAAGCCTGAGTTTTCGAAATTTACCATGGTGTGCCTCGATCTGGTGGGAAACGAGCACCCGTCATGCCACGGCGTGATGATCTGGCGGCGGGGCTAGCAATTCGATCCAAGTCCGGGATGAGCGGAATTGCTGGCAGCGCGGCGGGCGCTATTTCGCGCGTTGGCGGAGTTGTTCGAGGCGTGAAAGCGGCTTGGCCGCCGCGGGGGTTGCGGGCTGGGCTTGGGCGGCGGCGGGCGCTGGATTGGCGGCGGGCGCCGGGGTGGCGCTTGGGCTGGGTTTGTCGATTCGGAGCGT
>JBEGOB010000131.1:0-9366 GCA_041182265.1 Verrucomicrobiota bacterium
CCGATCGCCGCCACTCTGGACCGCGAAGGCATCGGCGGCATCCGGATCGCGACCTTTGAGCGCGGCGTCTCATTTTTTGAGAAAGTCACCGAGTGGGAAAAGCCGCGTAAACTCGCCTTCACCATTCATGCGGACCCAGCGTTCATTCCGCGCAGCGCGTTTGACCAACATATCATTGTGGGAGGTCGGTTTTATGATGTGCTCGACGGAGTCTATGAGATCGAGCCGGTTTCTGAGACGTCATGCCTCCTCCACCTAACAAGCAATCACCGGCTTGGCACGCGCTTCAATGCGTATGCCGGGTGGTGGAGCGCCAAAATCATGGACCAAATTCAAGGCTCGATCCTCGAAGTGATTCGCCAACGGGCGGAGAAAAGTTAGAGAACATGCCTTCACCCTTGCAAAATCCTCATCTTGTAAGAACGCAGTTTGTCGTTCATGAAAGCGACTGAAGAACCGAAACATCATGGATATTCCGCTCATTTTCATTGGATTTGCCGCGCTCGCCATTCTGATACGCATCATGCTTGGCGGGATGGATGGCACGCGAGTGCGCAACTACATCGAGGCGCGCGGTGGCAGGCTGCTTTCCTCCAACTGGGCCCCTTTTGGCAGAGGTTGGTTTGGCGAAAAAAGCGACCGCATCTACGCAGTGCGCTATGTGGACCGTGATGGCAACGAGCACGAAGCCAGTTGCAAAACGAGTCTTTTCACGGGCGTGTATTTCACCGAAGACCAGATTGTCCGATATGCAGCTCCGCGAAAAAATACGCAGAACGACAGCCACCTATCCCAATTAGAACAGGAAAACCGTCGCCTGCGTGCCGAGTTAGAGCGGGTAAGAAATCAGAATGGTGCGTAAATTGACTTCCTGCAGGAATCTCTCCATGCCCCCAACAAAGCCACGCTGCGCCCGCTCACTTTCACCATTCGCACAGTCCTTCAAGGTAAGCAGCCGAGCCATCGCGGAGCCAGGAATCCAGCTGTGAGGGATCTTTCAACTGCTGTCCACGCAGCCTGGGCACAGCGACATACTGCGTCCGCAGCGTGGGAAGATGACTCATGTCCACCCAAAGTTTTTCAAACTGGCAGACCGGAAAAATGTCCTCTTGGCCGTGCCCCCAACGTTTTTTCACGTCTTTGAGCGTGATGTAAGTGGGCATCCTCGCCGCGAGTGTGCGGATCGCCGCACTGACTTTACCCGCATCTCTCAGATCGGCACGAGTGAGCTGGAACGCATGCAATAGGGCGTCGATTTGAATCCAACAGGTATTGCTGTTGTAGTAGGAAAGGTTGAATTCATCCTCCTCACGCGGCATGGCAAGCCCCTCGACCAATTGAGGACGGCCATTCACCCGGGCAAGGCCGCCGCCCCGGTCTTCGAGGCGGCGCGTAATGACTTCGAAACTGAGCCCAGCCCCGCTCTCCAAGTGATGACCCAACAGCGCCGGGTCCACATTCATGCCGACAGTGTCGATGTTATGCAAAACGAGCGTCTGAAGTTGCGGGCGCTTCTCGAGCAAATCTGCGAGCGTGCCGTTCCGCAAAAGATTGGGAATTTCATACCAATGCCCGACGGGATGCAGGCACTGAAGCGGCAAATTGTCAGTGTAGTCGCTGGCTTCACCCGTGGCTTCCGCCCAGTTGAGAAGCGCGGTGCGCAACGAATCACGCACTTTCTGCTGCTGCACATCGAGAACTTGCTGCGGCATCTCTTCCCACGCAAAGCGGAGGTCGCGGACGGTAGGAACCGTGCGCAAACCGATGGATTTGCCCTGCGACAGATAGAGCGGTCCTTCGTAATTGTAATTTCCATAGTGCTGGAGAAAACGCTCGGTCGGGCCGTGTGAAAAATAACTGGTCGTAAAAATATGCGGAATCGGGATGCCTGCCTCACGACCGGTTTTACGGCTTTTCGCCAGATGCGTCTCGATGAATGAGCGGTGCCGCCCACCCAATTTGCAAAATGGATGCAAGGCTTTAACAACTCCCGCGCCCTGCGTCCAACGGGAACCGGCTCCAGCCGCCAAAGTCACAACCGCGACTTCTCCCCGGCGCAGCGCCTCAACCCCGACCTCACGAGTCACCTCGCTGATGTTAGAGGACCGTGTGATGTCGGATTCCTGCACATCCTCAATGACTGCATTGGCTGGAAGACGGTTCTGCGCGAGGCCGATGCGCCCCGCCTTGAGATCGTCACGGATCTGCTGGTGCGCGGTGCGATCAAAGCCGAATTTAGCGAGAATTTCCGCAAGTGACTCAACGCCGCGCCCACCCGCTTGGCTGCGTGGAAAAATCGAATCAAACAAGGTCTGCACCATCCCGCGCAATTCCGGATGCTTGCGACAGGCCGTGGCGAAATGATCCAATTCAGCAAGCCGCAGTGGCGTGAGTTCATGCCGATCCTTGCGCAAGAGTTGCGGAACAATGAAACTGTAATAACCGGAAGGCATCAGCGCGTCCTCGCCCACGAGTAAATCAGCCCAAGTGCCTCGTTCATTGATCGCGAAATCATAAACCACCGGCTCCATCGCAAAGGGTAGCGCGGATGCTAACATCTCCTTGGCTTCCGACATGATCGCTTGCAGCCGTTGCTGACCCTCCGCCTTCCTCGCAGGGGCGAAAATAAAGCCCATCCCGCCGCCAGCCATCCCACCTAACATCCAAAATCCCCAAAAGTCGGAGCCGAATTCGCTGCTGATTTTTTCAATCAGAGTCTCGGTGTAAAGGTTGCTCGCCCAAGGGATGATCGTCTGGATGGGCTGCCGGAAATTCTCCGTCGTGGCGGCACCGATCGCCGGAATGTCACCCGTGTGCAAGGCTGATAGAATTTTCTCCAAGACCCCGTGAGTCTGCTGGCGCGCAATCCACTCGGGACCGCTACGCAGGAGGTATTTCTCGGTGACCATCTCTAAAATCGGGCCGACGTTCTGCGCCATGCCGCCGTGGACGAGCACGAGCGAATCCTGAAGTTTTTGCCGGGCGTCCGCAGGGACATCCGTTTCATCGAGAACCTTGTGCGTGGGCATCAGCCTGCCCCGGGAAATGCCATGCTCGGGATCCCCCTCCTGAGAGAGTGTGCCTTGGATGAGCTTCATGCCCGGCCAGACGCCGCCGGAATCCTGCCAACCGCCGCCGGAGCCACCAATCCACTCACCTAACAAAGCACGCGCCAACACGATGCGCCGCTCACTCTCCTCAAGTGGGCCGGTGAGTGAGCGCGCTTGACCCGTCGCCCGCATGCAAACACTGATGAGCGCAGCTAACAAATTTGTCGAAACTGCCAACCGCGAGCCTTTCGGGATGTTATTGACGTTCGAGACGAGTTCCAAGCCTTTGCCCGGACCCACCACGCGAGCCAGCAAATCCGCTAGATCTTGCCCGGAGCCTTCAATGCCAGGAGGAACAATTCCACTGGCGATGACCGCCGCCTTGAGCAAGCCGAGGTGGTCTTTGGCAAAGTCAAAAACTTCGTTGAGGCTCGAAATTTCCGCACTGCACCCGAGATCCACGCTGGTGAGCCGGAGAATCGGCTCCTCGATGATGCGCAAGCTCGCTTCCACCGGCGGACTTGGTGCCTTATCGCGACCGTGGACAGCGAGATCGATGGAGATGTTAAGCACCTTCGCGCCCTCCGGATAGTCCATGCCGAGGAAAAAGATATCGCTCCATCCACAGTGCGTGAGGTCCATGCGGACCGGCGTGCGCTCACGCAAAATCGGATAGGTGCCGGTGGCTGGATCGCGACGGCTGATCTCCGGGCGAATGCGAAGCGGCTGGTCCGCCGGGTGCCCCATGCGAAACATCCACTGATTCCCGCGGACGCTCCGCACACTGCGCCGCACTTGATCTGCCAGTGTCTGAAACGCAAGCCGCTGATAGACCGAGGCGAGCGCACTGGAAATTCCGTCACTCGGTCCTTCCGATCGCTGATACTTGAGAAAAGTATCGATGGCTTCTTCAAAGCGGCGTCCCAGTAGATTCTCGTATCCCTTGAATGGAATGGCACCGGGCTTGCCTGTCGATTTCTGCTCGGCAAGACGGAGCGGCAGGTGAAAACGGTGGATCGAGTAGAGAAACAGCAGAGCGCGGACGCGATGATAGAGATTCTCGCTGCTTCGACGGAAGGTGTCTAACGCATCTGCCTCGGCGAGGAGTTCCGCAAGCGTGAGCTTTTCGCAAGCCGCATCCAGCGACAGATCGCGAACTGCGTCATCCGGAGAGGTGATCAGGGTGAGTAAGGCCATGGCAGTCTGGGCTTAGGCGTGGGACTGGGCGAGGAGTTCGACGATATTCGTGAGAATTTCGTCGCGGTCTTTCCCAGCCAATCCGAGGGCGAGTTGGGCGGTGAGCAGGCCGTAGTGAAGCCCAATGTCATGGCGGCGGCCTTGCAGTTCATGGGCGAGATAACGCTCGCCACGCGCAATTTCCGAAAGGGCACTGGAAAGGTCCGCGCGTCCATTTTTCAACTGACGGGCCAGCGTTTCCATGACGGTGGG
This sequence comes from Verrucomicrobiota bacterium, assembly GCA_041182265.1. Taxonomy (GTDB): domain Bacteria; phylum Verrucomicrobiota; class Verrucomicrobiia; order Verrucomicrobiales; family Akkermansiaceae; genus Luteolibacter. The sequence continues at coordinate 4,500 of JBEGOB010000131.1, forward strand.
CGTGAGGACATGCAGCCCAAAAAAGCAGAGGTAGTTCCCGGCGCGGAGTCCCGGAACGACCAGTTTTTGCTCGGCTTCCGTTGGCGTGGGTTTCTCGATGACCGTCTCAATTTCATAAAGCCGGTCGCTGCCTGGGACGCGCCCGCCGCCGATGGCTCCATAAAGAGGAAGCTTGCTCTCGTGAGTGGCCTGGACGGCGGAAACCGCACATTTTTCCATGTTTGCCGTGGCGAGGAGTTGCGCCGTGCAGGAAACTTCCGTGCGGCTCAGATACAAGTGGTCGCCAACCATCAGCAAAAACGGATCTTGGCCCGTGAATTCCGCCGCACAGTGGACCGCGTGACCATATCCCAGCGCCTCGGATTGCTCGATGAACCGCATGTGACTCGCGTGCGGGCCCGCTGCCGCCGCATAGGCTGCCTCATCCCCCGGACAAATGATGACCGCAATTTCCTCAATGCCCGCGGCCGTGATTTCATCAGCGAGAATGGCGAGGGCAGATCTGGCCGTGCCATCGCGGTCAACCAAAGTTTGCAAGGGGAGGGTCCGCTGGGACTTCCCGGCGGCAGTGATCACGGCTTTTCTGACTTTCACGGGCGACATACTGACCACACGCCGCCGCTTGACAATCCCCCAGACGCCGAGTGCCCCCGTTTTTTTCACCGATTCCGCACTTGGCCTCTCCGCGCTTGCAGTCGGGACGATCCACCGTGAGACTGACCCCCAATATGTTCACGCCGAAGTGGAAAACAGAAGCCTTGCACCTCGTAAAAGGCGCGAAAAAATTCGTCGATTACAAGCGCGACCTCATCAAGCCGGAGCGCGTGGCGGAAATCGACTCGCGCCGCCAAGATTTAATCGCCGCCATCAAATCCCGTGACACGGCAAAGGTCGATGAGGCCTCAACACAACTCCGCGCCGTCTGCGAAAACACCCTCGCCCACGAGAAACCGCTCGGTTGGTTCGAGGAAAACGTGGAGGTGATGTTCGTGGCCATCGTGATCGCGCTCGGCCTCCGCGCCTACTATTTGCAGCCCTTCCGCATCCCCACAGGCTCCATGCAGCCGACTCTCAACGGCATCGTCGGCACGCCTCTCAAGAAAGAGGACTGGCCAAGTTTCCCACAACGCATCTTGGAAAAAGTCCTGCGCGGGCGCTCCTACGTGTATGAAGTGACCGACCGCGACCGCCGGATCGCCATCACACCGCAGGGCTCGCTCGACATCAGCGACACCCAGTTTCTCCACTTCTTCAGCCGCTCGATCCTCCGTTTCAGCGACTCACCACCGATCCGCCTACCCGCCCCAACCAATCCCTCCAGCGAGATCGGTCTGCGCGACGCACTCGGCAAGGCCGTCCGCAACAATGGCTTGATCCCCAAAGGCACCGTTCTCTGCGAGGGCACCGTGGACTCCGGCGACTTGGTGCTGGTGAATAAATTTTCCTACCACTTCCGCAAGCCCAAGCGCGGCGAAGTCTTTGTTTTCGACACCATCGGCATCGCGGGCATTCAACAACGCAGCGGCGACCAAGGCGCCGGCTCACACTACATCAAGCGCCTCTGCGGCGTGCCGGGTGACAAGCTTTCCATCCAAACGCCGAATCTTTACGTGAATGGAAAAATCGCCGACGAGCCGGGAATCCAACGCGTCATCCGCGGCGAGGGCTCCTACAGCATCAACCATGGCTACAGCCCAGCCAGTCCGAACGAGCCACCGCACCATGGCAAAAAACTCCCACAATACCTCGCCAGCGAGACCGCAACTCTCACGCTCGCAGCAGAAACGCGCCCTGGCATGCGCGAATACGCAGCACTCGGCGACAACACCGGAAATTCACTGGATTCCCGCTATTGGGGTCCCGTGAAGGAATTCAACCTCGTCGGTCCCGCACTGTTCTCTCTTTGGCCGATCACCACCGGTCACTGGGGCCTGATCCGCTGACTCCGTGTCCGCCGCCTCGGACATCACCCGCAAGGCCAAGTCAAATTTGGCGATTGCCCTGAAAATCCTGCCGCGCGATCGGCAGGACGACATGGTCGTGTTCTACGCGTTTTGCCGAACGATGGATGATCTGGCAGACGCGCCGAATCTCGCGACTTCTGAGCGCGCCGCTCGCCTAGAAGCCTGGAAAATCGGCCTGATCTCCGGAGTCCATGCGCCTGATGCCTTTCAAAGCGAGGTCATTTCCATGCGCGACCGCCGCGACATCCCCAACGACTTGCTCACCGCGATCATCGACGGCTGCCGCATGGATTTGGAACCCCGCCACTTCGAGACTTGGGATGCCCTCTCCGCCTACATTTGGAAAGTCGCCTGCGCAGTCGGCCTCGTCTCGATCCGCATTTTTGGATGCCAAAGTGCCGACTCAGAAAAATACGCCGTCGCCCTTGGCCACGCCCTGCAACTCACGAACATTCTGCGAGATATCGATGAAGACTTGAACAACGGCGGGCGCGTTTACCTGCCACTGGAAGATCTCGCGCGCTTTGACTACACCGTCGCAGATCTGCGCGCCCGCGTCCGCGACGAGCGCTTTCTCGCGCTCATGGAATATCAGGCGGCACGCGCGGAGAAATTCTATCGAGACGCCGCAGCCGTCCTCCCCCCCATCGACAAGCCCGCACTCAAACCCGCGTGCATCATGGCGGAAATTTATCACCTCCTGCTGCAAACCATGCGCACCGACCAATTCCGCGTCTTCGAGCAGCGCTACCATATTTCAAAAGCCCGCAAGCTTTCCATTCTCGCCAAGCATCTGATTGCACGCTCCTGATCACTCGAATATTCTCCTAAGCATCAACGTCCCAAACCCCATGTCGAAACTGATCCTCATCCTCACCTTTGCCGCCGGCAGCATCATCGGCCTCGTCTCCTGCAAGTCGTCCGCGCCCGAGCCGCCGCCACGCTACCGCCCCTACCCAGGACCGGGGCAAGACATCACAAATCCCTACGGCCAAGACGCTTACAACTACGTAAACCCACCTGCCGCTCCGGGAACTCCGCCGCCGCTCACCACTCCGCCGCCCCTGCCCACGCCACCCTCCGCCCCCATGATTGGCGGCTACCCGAGCGCACAAGCCACTGCAAATCCGAACCAAGTGCTCAGCCCTTACGAGCCCTACAATGTCATCGACGTCGAGGGCTTCAAGTCCGGGCAACTGGCACGCGATCCTTCAAACCAGAAAATTTTCCGGATTCCCTGAGTTTCGTTCAGCCACGCGGACCCAACTCAGCGGTTTTCCGCCAGCCAAGCATCCATCCCGCCAGCGACGTTTTTCACCCGCGTGAATCCTCGGTCCAGTAGAAACTGCACCGCACGCGCCGACCGGCCGCCGGCTTTGCAATGCACCAGAATTTCGCAATCTCGCGGCAGTGTGTCAACCTCAGCAGGCAAAGTTTGCAGCGGAATCAACCGCGCACCTTCAATCCTAGCGACGGCAGACTCGTCCGGCTCGCGGACGTCGATGAGCAATCCTTGAAAATTCCCGTTCAGGAGCGTCCGCAGTTCGGTGGTGGTGATGGATTCCATGGTTTCGTAATTAATTTCGCAAATGGCTGAGGCACGCGTCTCCCCATTGGAAACGCTAAAAATTTCAGGCCGGTCCCCGCAAAGCCGACATTCTGGATCGCGGTGCAACTTCAGCGTCCGGAAGCGGCTGTGAAGCGCATCATAACACGTGAGCTGACCAAGCGGGACCGTCCCAATCCCTAAAATCAGCTTGATCGCCTCCATCGCCTGGAGCGACCCAATGATGCCAGGCAAAACGCCCAAAACTCCCGCTTCTTGGCAGGACGGCACGCTGCCCGCAGCGGGCATTTGCGGCAGCAAACAGCGGTAACACGGCCCTCCGAGATGGGATGCAAAAACGCCCGTTTGCCCTTCAAATCGATGAATTGCGCCGTATAACAAGGGTTTCTTCAGGAAAAACGCCGTGTCATTCGTCAAAAAACGGGTTGGGAAATTATCCGATCCATCGACGAGCACATCGTAGGAAGCTGCAATTTCCAGCGCATTCTCTGGCGAAAATCTCACGGGATGAAGCTCCACGCGCACGTGCGGATTGACCTCACGCAAGCGGGCTGCGGCACTCTCAAGCTTCGGCCTGCCAATCCACGACTCGCCATGCAAAATCTGCCGCTGGAGATTCGAAGCATCCACCACATCCGGGTCCACCAGACCGATTCTCCCAAGCCCGGCCGCCGCTAAATAAAGCGCAGCCGGAGAGCCGAGCGCCCCCGTCCCAATCAGCAATGCCGAGGCATTCTTCAAACGCAGTTGACCCTCCACGCCCACCGCCGGGATGAGCAAGTGGCGCGAGTAGCGGAGAAGTTCCGCCGTGGAAAGTCCGTCTGACATGGCCCGGAAACCCTGCGAAAGATCCACGCCCGGTCCAAGGCGGAAAATCCTTTTTCTCCAACGAGGCACCACAAAAAACGCCCGAATCCTCGCGGATTCGGGCGTTTTCGAAATTCTCAATTCGCAGCGATCACTCACCGAGGCCGAAGCGCACGAAGCGAGTCACCGTGAGGGTGTCGCCGAGCTCCTTGCCCTTGGCTTCAAGCAGCGCAGAAACCTTGATGTCCGAGTCCTTCACGAAACCTTGCTCAAGGAAGCAGCTTTCCGCAAAGAATTTGCCGATTTGTCCCTTGAGGATATTTTCGATGATGTTGGCTGGCTTGCCTTCTGCCTCGAGACGGGCACGGAAAATGTCGAGCTCGTTGTCCACAACAGATTGTGGAATATCATCGCGGGAAAGTCCCTTCGGCGCGCAGGCGGCGATGTGCAGCGTGAGATCCTTGATGAGCTCCTTGAAGGTGTCGGTGCCCTTGGTTTCTGGCTTGGTGGTGCCAACTTCGATGAGCAC
>JBEGOB010000132.1:0-2820 GCA_041182265.1 Verrucomicrobiota bacterium
CGACTTGCTCCCACGTGAAGGGCTGGCGGTGGTGGCTGTTGGGACAAGCGTATGTCCTCTCCCGCATGTTGGTAGTTTCTAATTTGCGATGGGTGTCGTCGTCCTCCTCGCCGCCTTGGGACATGAACAGGCACTTGCCGAGCCATCCGAAGGCGGTCACCCGGGCTTCAGCTTCCGCCATGTGACCTTGAGGCCAACGCCAGCACTCGTCCCCGATGAGCCAGCGGATTGAGCGACGCTGGAGGTTGGTTTTGTTATGAGCCCCAAGAACCCACAGCGTCATCCCGTTAGCGAAGTGGATGGTGGCGAGTCTTCGCTTGTGCCTGTTGGCCGGATAGAGCGCCTTTACCGGCTCGCATTCGTCGAAGAGTTTTTGCAGACGGCTTTCGCTTTGGTCCTTCGCGTCATCGTCGGTTTGGTCGAGCCATAGCGTGGGACCGGGATGGTTGGCGATGATGTGGGCGAGGCCGAGTTCGCCAACGCTGGTTTTACCGCTTTGGATCGCGGCGATGATGGAGACAATGCGGATCTTCGGATCGACTAGAGCTTCCATCGGCTCGCGCATCCACGGCGAGTTGGCCGAGCGAAAGCGCCCGGGAATCGGCGAGTAGGGAATCGAGGTGATGTGTTCCTCACACCATGCCCAAGGAGGACGACGATCCGGTGGCCGCCAAGCACTGCGCCAGATCTGTTCGAGCCTCTTGCGTGAAGTGTTAGTTTTTATCATTCTCCCTGGTGAAGAATCGTCAACACCTCATCAATGGCGGCACGGGCCTCTTCCTGGATCCCGGTGGCGTCGAGCCCTGATAGAATGGGCGGGAGTTCCTGCTCAAATTTCTTGCGGAGCATCGATGTGGCCTGCGCTACCAACTCGGTCCACGCCTGCCGCACTTCCTCGACCGCCACGAAGTCACCACGCTTGATTCCGAGCCGCAGTTCTCGTTCCTCCACCTCGGCGAGCAGCTTGCGGGCTTTGAGCGAGGTTTCGATGTCGGCGGCATCCGGCGTCGATGGTTCTCCGCCTTTCAGTTCATTGCGCCGCATGAATTCCCGCCAGGCAGCCACGTCGTGCAGCCCATTGGCGGCAGGTTTCGGGGCGTCCTTCCGCTTTTTCCACGTGTTGATCGACTGGCGGGTGATCCCCAAGATGGCAGCCAGTTCGACGTAGTTGGTCGCAGTGGTTGGGGCGGCTCCGGTGCCAGTGGCCATGGATTGCAGCATCGCCCGTTCGGTGCGGCTTAGCTTGCCACCCTTCTGGACGCGACCCACCAAGTTGGCGAAGTCACGGGAAAGCAGCTTTTTGGCGATGTCAGGTGATACGGGCTCCATCCGCAGGTTGCGGACACGTCAACCGGGTGGACTCAACAACCGTCCCAGTAATTTGCTGGGCTGTTCGTATTTGAGCGCTTTGTAAGGTATCCCATTCAGGCAAGTTTCGACTTTCTGGATGTCCGTCTCGGTGCCGCTATTGAGGTTGTCCTCGTGAATGTGGCGGAAAATTCTAATGGCATCGGTCATTGATCCAATCAAAGCACGGTTCGTCCGAGGGAGAACGATCACGCTTTGATTTTCCCGATCAAACGATGCTCCATGACTTTCCCATAAACTGGCAACCAGAGGGATGAACGCCTTCAAGAGCGACGACAATGATTGTAATCCCTTGGCCGGAATGATGATGGCGTAGAGCGCGGCATCATTCATGAACATCACGTAGGACCTGCGACCGATCTTGAAAAAGTGTCCGCTCCACGCATCGAGGCGTCCCGGTTGAAGCACCACATGCCCCTTCATGCTGACTTCACACTTGAAGTGTTTTTCAAAATCCTTGGATGCATGAATAATCACAGGTCAGCGCTTCTTACGTTTCACCTGGATGATTTCCAGCATCGCCTGCAACCCGAACCCTTGCGGCATCGCCCGTTCTTGCTCCCAGTTCTCCAGGCTGCGCTTCGACACCTTCAATACCTCGGCGGCGTCGCGTTGGCTGTAGTGGTTCTTCTCCCTCCATTTGCGGAGCAGTTGGGCGAAAGTGGCGTGATCCATGGCAGTGTCCGCAGACTACGGATGAACGGTGAGTCGGTGTCAAGGTTGACTCATGGACACGAGACATGAGCATCCCCGTGCATTGCGCCCACACCGCCCTCGTCGATCCAAACTCCCTCAAGCCCAACCCGGTCAATCCAAACCGGCACAGCGCCCACCAGATCCAGCTACTCGCCTCGATCATCCAGGAACAGGGCTGGCGCAATCCGGTCACTGTCTCGAAGCGGTCGGGGTTGATTGTCCGCGGTCATGGTCGTCTGGAAGCGGCCCTCTTGATCGGCTGCGAGACGATCCCCGTGGATGAGCAGGACTACGCCAGCGAAGCGGAAGAACTGGCCGACCTGCTCGCCGACAACCGCCTCTCGGAACTCGCCGAACTCGATGAGGACGACCTGCGGAAGGTTCTCAAATCCATCGCCGACGCGGATCCAAACTTCGACATCGAGCTGACCGGCTTCATGGAGGACGAAATCCGCAAGCTGATGGACGATGCCGCAAACCCGGAAGACGAGATCGAGATGATTCCCCGGATGGAATGCCAGGCCTTCGAGCACCACGATTACTTGGTCTTCATGTTCCACGACCTGCGGGATTGGATGCAGGTGCTCCAACTCATGGGGGTGCGTGAGGTTGACTACTCGATCAACCGCAGAACTCACAAAATCGGCCTCGGCCGCGTGCTCCATGGAAAACGACTCATCGACCTCTGCCGCCGCGCCAATCTGGCCGGAACTCCGCCCGCTCTCCCTCCGACTGGTGATCTTGTCCCGCAGCCGG
>JBEGOB010000133.1:0-6966 GCA_041182265.1 Verrucomicrobiota bacterium
ACGTCGTTTCTGACAAAGACACCGCCCTACTCGCCAAGGCACAATCTCTCTGCAACGAGAGTTTTTCAAAACTTCTCCAAGCCGCCGCTCCCGAGGAACAAAACCAATTTGTTCTAAACGCCATCTCCACCGGCCCTCGCATCGCACGCTTCTACAGCATGAATCCTTCGCCTGCGATGGATCCTGCGAAAATGACGCTCACGCGCAACGCCGTGGCTCACCTACCCTCCGGCCGCGCCATCGAAACCCAATGGACCTCCTCGGACGGCCACTCGCTCGACGCCGTTTTCTCCGAGGAAAATGGCGAGTGGCGCATGGACTGGGAGCACTACGCGAGATTCAGCGATTTCCCATGGGCGCTTTTCCTCGCCGGCAGCGGCGAAGAAGTCGCGGAATTCCGCCTGCTCGCTCGCGAACGCCTCGCCGAAGAACGCAAAAATGCCGACACCATCAGCCTCACACTTTACGCACCACGCTTCGGCTACTCGCGCGATACGGGATTCCAATCTCCTGAATTTCTCGTCGAACGCTCCAGCAAGGATGGGCAACTTATCCAGAATGCATTGGACCTCAACAAACAAGGAAAACAACCCTTCGGCGTAAAACTACCCAGTATCGACCCCGAAGGCCTGATCCGCGTCCGCGCGAAAATCCGTAGAATCGAAAAAGACGGCGAGCGCAGCTTCGAGATCGCCGAAGTAATCGCCTGTCATTGGTATTCCGTAAATGCTCCAGGCATGGAAATCACGCGCAGGCCCACGCCACCTCCCGCGCCCGCAGTTGAGGATTAATTCCGCCGTGCCAACAAGGCCGCTCGCATGAGCCCGAGCGGCTTCGTCTGCGGAAACCACATTTCAAACGCCAAGGCTCCTTGATGCACCAACATCGATAGCCCGTTCGCCGTGCGCCCCCCCCTTTCCTGCGCCATCGCCAACAAGGGAGTCACCGGCGGTTGGTAAATCGTATCGTAAACCATCTGCGACTCGCGCACACACGCCGCCGGAAGGATCGAGGGATCCCCCGTCTTCAACCCCAACGACGAGGTATTCACCAACAAATCACAGCTCAAGCACTCCGCCACCAAGCGCGAATCCTCAAAGGAAAGAGCCACAATTTCCGACTTTGGACTGATTTCCCGCAAACGGTCCACCAACGGCGCGAGCTTGCCGATCGTCCGGTTCACCAACACCAACTTCGGCACCTGCAATAGGCACGCTTGCGTCGCAATCGCCTGCCCTGCGCCACCCCCAGCTCCCACGACTGCAACGCTCATGGATGCAAAAGATTTCCCGAAATCATCCTCAATCGCACGCGCGAATCCCGGCCCGTCAGTGTTGAAACCGCGCGTCGCATCCGCATCAAAGCGAATCGTATTCACCGCACCGATGGCGCGCGCCCCAGAATGCACCTCATCACAGGCATCCAAGGCCTCCAATTTATGCGGAACCGTCACATTGCAACCGATGAAACCCAGCGCTCGCATCCGGCGGAATGCCTCGCCCACCTGACCCGGCTCGATGTCGATGCGCACATAGCGCGCCTCGATCCCCTCCGCATCCAACACCGCCTGATGCATCTGCGGCGAGGCGGAGTGCGCGACGGGATGCCCGATCACCGCAAGCCGCGCCGGCTTATCCGCTCCAGCATCCAACAATTCGCGTGACGCTAAATCCGCCAAAGTGAAAAATTCCTGCATCGTCTTTTCGATTCAAATTGAAGTTATAACATCGCGGCAAACTCACGCACGCGCTTCACACAGCGCTCGCGGCCCAACAGACTCAGCATATCACCGAGATCCGGCCCATGACCGCGACCTGATAGAGCGACACGCAGCGGAAACATCAACTGCCCCGGCTTCGCCCCCAGCGCTTTGGCCACTTGATTCAACGCCTCTTTGGCAGCATCCGCCGACCATTCGCCAATTCCTTCAAACGCCGCCGCAAGCGCAAGCAACAATCCTCCGACAGCTGCATTTCCACGCACTTTCGCCAGCGCCTCGGCATCGCTTGCAAATTGATCTTGCAGCAGGAAATCAACCGCCCCCGGCACATCACTGAAGAGCCGGACCTTGTCCTTCACCGCCGCCATCACCTCCGCAAAATTCTCGGAAATCGGCAATCCTGCCGCCTCTACGAATGGCCGAGCCGCCGTGGCAAAGTCTTCAACACTCACCGCTAACAAATGCTGCTGGTTCACCCACTTGCATTTCTCCAAATCAAAACGCGCCGGCGCACGGTTCACATTCTCCAGCGAGAAAAGCTCTGCCAATTCAGACAACGTGAAAATTTCCCGCTCGGTTTTTGGATTCCATCCCAGCAGTGCAATGAAATTCACCACCGCACTTGATAGGAATCCCTGCCGCGGATAGTCCGCCACCGCAGCACCCGCATCGCGTTTTGACATTTTCGATCCATCTGGATTCAAAATCAAAGGAATGTGCGCATACTTCGGCGCCACGCCACCAAAGGCCTCAATCAACTGCAAGTGCTTGGGCGTATTCATCAAGTGATCCTCACCGCGGATGACGTGTGTGATCTCCATTTCTAAATCGTCCACCACATTGACGAAGTGAAAAACATAGGAGCCATCTGAGCGCTTCACCACCATATCCGGAGTGTTCGACTCGTCGCGGTAGTCGATGGTCACCTCCCCGCAAACCAAATCATGCATCGTCACCGGCTTGCGCTCGAAGCGAAATCTCCACGCGCCCCCATCCTCATAAACACGGTCCGCATCAACGAGTTTTTGAAACCACGCATCATAAATCACCTTCCGCTCACTTTGGTAATACGGCCCGAAATTTCCACCCTTCTCCGGCCCCTCATCCCAGTCCAAACCCAGCCAACTCATGCCGTCGAAAATCGCCTGCCGCGCCTCATCCGTATTTCGCGCCTCATCGGTATCCTCCACGCGCAAAACAAAAACTCCCCCATGCTTGCGAGCAAATAGCCAATTGAATAAGGCCGTCCGAGCCCCACCAACATGCAGGTAACCCGTGGGAGATGGAGCGAAACGTGTGCGAACTGTCATGCGCGAGGTGTATGCACCCCCGTCGCCCGACGCAAGCCGGACCGCACTCGCCACGACGCTTTCAGCCACGACGGCGGGCAACATACACCGTGCTCTCAGAATCTTTACCCAACAACGGATTCGGAAACTTCACCACCACCGCCTGGGGAGAATCAAAAACATCCGCCAAGCGCCCCATGAATGCGCCATCCGGCGCATCGTCCGACCACAAGGCAAACACTCCACCCGGCAGCAATTGCGCCGCCAAACAACTCAATCCCGCCGTCCCATAAAACTCCGCGTTTTTCGCATCCAACAGATTTTGCGGCGAATGATCAATATCCAACAAAACCGCGTGAAATTGCCGCCCACGCCGAGCAGGATCAAATCCAATCTCCGGCGCAGCCGCGAGCGCGAAAAAGTCCCCATGCACCAAGCGACACCGGGCATCCGCCGTAAGTTCGGCACCTAATGGAACCAGCCCTTGCTGATGCCACTCGATGACAGGTGCCAGCGCATCCACCACCAACAATTCACTCACTCGCGCATGCCGCAGGGCTGCAAGCGCCGTGTAACCCAAGCCCAAACCTCCAACCACCACGTCCAATTTCTCACCCTCCACCGCCGCCAATCCCAAATCTGCCAAGGCTTCCTCGACCTCATGAAACAAACTCGACATTAAAAAGGCATCGCCCAACAGCACCTCGTAAACGATCAAATCATCCAACATCGCCATCCGACGACGCCGCAAAATTAAATCTCCCAAGGCCGTCGCACGAAAATCCAATTCTTCAAAAAGCCGGGTCATGCAGCAGCCTATCCACAGTCCCAATGCCCCCGCGACACCAATGTCGCACGGACATGAAATCCTCAGAATTTAGCGCGCCGCAACCAAGTCATACCCACGCCAGTCACCAATCGTCACCTGCGCAAATTCTCCAACGGGAATGGCCTCGTCCACCATCACCGAACCATCGATTTCTGGGGCATCCCACTCCGTCCGGGCAACACCCGGTTGCTCCACCAGCACTCGCACGGACTTGCCAACCTGCGCCTGATTGGTCTCCGACGCAATTTTCTGCAAGGCGGACATCGCACGCGACCAACGGCTGCTCCGTGTTTTATGGTGCAGCTGACCGTCCATTTTGTAAGCGCGAGTCCCCTCTTCCTTCGAATATTGAAACACTCCCGCACGCTCGAAACGGAACTCTTCAATGAATTCCAACAATTCCTGAAAATCCTCCTCCGTCTCGCCCGGGAATCCAACAATGAAGGTGGTCCGAATGCCCAGCCCAGGAATCCCTGCACGCATGCGCCGCAAAAGATCACGAATGTAATCCCCCGTCGTCACGCGCTTCATCGCCGTAAGCATCCGATCAGAAATATGCTGCAACGGAATATCCACGTATTTCGCGACTTTGTCGCACTCCGCGATCGTCTGGATCAACTCATCCGACCAATGCGCCGGGTGTGTGTAAAGCAAACGCACCCAGAAATCCCCTTCGAGCTGGTTGATCTCACGCAACAGGCTCGTCAGTGACTCACCCCGCGTGGAATCCACCGGAGAACTCGGTGTCGGACGCTTGCCCTCCCAATGATCCATGCCGAAATACGTGGTGTCCTGGGAAATGAGATTGATCTCCTTCACTCCGGATTTCACCAAAGCTTCCACTTCCCGGACGACAGACTCCTGCGTGCGTGAGCGGTGCACCCCTCGAATTTGCGGAATAATGCAGAACGTGCAGGTGTGGTTACAACCCTCCGCAATCTTCACATACGCGAAATGATCCGGTGTCAGCCGGAAACGCGGCGTCATGTAATCCGGAACATACTTCGGCTTCAAGGTCACGAAATCCCGTGGATCATCCGTCGCTGCCGGTCCCTCGTCTTTCGTAACTTCCGAATGATTCTGCTTCCCGAGCAAATTCTCAATGATCGGCGCAACCTTCGTGATCTGGTCCAAGCCAATGAATGCGTCCACTTCCGGCATGATCCCCGGCAAATCCTTCGCAAAACGCTGAGAAAGGCACCCAGCAACAATGATTTTCTGCCGCGCACGGTCCGGATCTTCACCCCGGTCTTTCACCGCTCCAAAAATGGCATCAATCGACTCCTGCTTCGCCATGTCGATGAATGAACAGGTGTTGACGATGAGGACATCCGCCAACTCAGGGTCAGGCGTAAGCGACATTCCGGCTTGCGCCAGGTGGCCGATCATGACTTCGGAGTCGATGAGGTTCTTTGCGCAACCCAGAGAGATAAGACCAACGGTGGTGGACATGCTGAATAAATTTTGAAAATTAGAAGGAAATCGATGCGAATTTTTTAATATTGCGGAGGCAGAATCAACTCATCCCCACGCGTCGGTTGCACAGAACCAAAGCCCGGTAAAGGATTTGCAATCGCTCCCTCGGGCGTCACATCAGAAACCTTAAGTTGTCCTAAAATTCCAGTTTTGCGTCGGATCGCAAGGATGGTCCCAACTTGCACTTGTTCTGGCATCAAAACTTGAAGGGTGACAAAGCCACCATATTCCGGCTCTTCGATATATTCCACGATCTTGCCAATCAGAAGGGCCTCACTGATCCGACGCGCACGCCGGAGCTCACTGTCCGTATTTTCCAATTTCCGCTGCTCCAACAAGCCCTCCTCGTCTTGCGCAACCTTCAGATCGCGAGCCTTTTGAAGCTCAAGCTCCTCCAATTCGATCCGCTTTTGCTCGATCTCAAGCTTCATCGCATCCAGCTCCTCAACCGCAGCCACGACGGGCTCGCTTTTCAACTGCTGGGCCTGCTTCTCCACCTGCATCTTCTGCTGCTCCGCGCGAAGCTCATTCAATTGCTTCTCCAAACGCGCGATTTCATCTTGCGGCGTATTCCGAACTCCCGCCTTCATCCCCTGCCAAGATACCGCCAGCGCACCCAGCAGTAAGGCGATCGTCGCGCCCAAGAGAATCTTCATCGTGTCCATGGGCCGAAACTGAATGGCGACGGCACGAATGTCAACGCAGGTGAAGAACCCAATCACGGAAGATTCGAAAAAAAACACCGATCTTCCAGCGCCTGCTTCGCCTCGTTCGCAGGCGCACGCCCCTCAGCCAAAATCACGCGAAAAAATCATCATCGCCACCGCTGATCCCTGCATAAAAATTCAGCCGCCCCCTGCGAAAACCATGAAAGGTTGCAGGAGGCGGCTGATGAAATCGAAAAATCTTAAAAACTCAGATCAACGCCGGCGGCGGAAAAGCAACGCAGCACCAACCAAGGTCAGCAATGCCGAGGATGGCTCAGGAATCACATCCGGGCCACCTCCGCCCGAGTTGCCGCTGCCACCACCGCCGTCATTCGGCGCCACGTAGAGGTTATTGACATAACTGGCCGAATCTTCTCCATCCAGCCCAATTTCTTGGACGTGCATGCCTATTTTTACCTGACCAGACGCCAAGCCAGCCAGCACAAGTTCGTAGCTCGAACCACCGAAAAAGAAGTAAACGAACTCATTCGGATCGAGGCCTTTTTTTACCGACGGATTGCTCGCCCGAAAACCGGACTCAACCGTAAAGCCAATATTGTTCCCTCCAGGAAGATTCAGATTATTGTTTTGAACGATCGAAACACCGGGAGATGCAGACTGAATGGTCGGAACGCTCAATACATTCGCTTGATCCTGAAACAAAAAGGTCGTGATCGTTGGAATCTGACTGGTGATCCAACCATCTCCAGGAATGGAGCTGTTCACAATTCCAATCGTGACACCACCCACCGAGGAGACAACCTGCCCATCGATGTCGATATAGTCCAAGTCAGAAGGATTCGATACGCCTTGAATTTCGAAAGGCGAGAAGTTGAGTGAAGCTTGCGCAGAGACGTAATTCAGACCGAGAAGGCCAAATACAACTCCAGCAAGCGCGAGACGCTTGTTGACGAGCATTGGGGGGTGGGGGTGAAAACCAGGGGG
>JBEGOB010000134.1:0-2719 GCA_041182265.1 Verrucomicrobiota bacterium
GGGTGAGACGATTCCAATGTATGCGCAAGTCGTTTTTGAAATTAACTTGGGCATTCCAAGAGTTGCCGACTACGTGAGGCAGGGGCTTCATCAAGGATTCATTTGGTTCACTCTGAGTTCGCTCCATCCCGCGAGTGGGCCGGGCAGTGGTGGATTTCCGGCATATTTCACCAAGGAGCATCCCGAGCAGGCGATCTATCAGGATGTTGCGCCGCGCATGGAAGCTGAATATTCCCTGCCGCTTCGAGTGGAGTCTTTCACACGAGATTCTGTTGGGGAAATCGGCATTACGTGGAATGCTGTGCCTGGCTTTCGCTACGTTGTGGAAAGTTGTGAGAATCCCGCCGTCGGGAATTGGTTGCCCTTGCAAGTGCTGACGACTCTTGTTCCAGCATCGCTTCATTGGAGTGGGACACGTTCCGCTTCTCGTGAATTCTTTCGCATTGCCCGCTCTTCCCTGCCATGAAACGCATCCAATCCGGATTCACTTTGATTGAAATGTTAGTTGCAGTTTCGCTTTTCGCCACACTGGGTGTGGTGACACTGGCGGGAGTGAAAAGCGCGCGTCAGAAGGCGAAAACCGTGGTGGAAGTCAACGCTGCACGCAATCTCATCACGGCCTATCTCGGGCATGCTGCTGAGAACAACGGGCGTGTCTTGGCGGGCTATCAGGCAGATCCAACCGCGACCAATCTCGAAGGCGATATTCTATCCGAGCCGATGAATGCGCGCTATCCGTGGCGTCTTGCACGGAGTGTGCCGCAGTTGGCTGGAGTGTTGTTGTATAACGGCGGCGAGGCCGCTCTTGAGTCGGAAAATCGTGACTATCTTGTCAGTGTGCGTCCGAATCTTGGTTTGAACGCGACCCTGCTGGGAGGGCACTTCGGCAGTGGTAGCCCGCTGCCTCCGACGCCACGGATTCTTGAGGCTTACGGAAAATTCTATCTCAGTCACCTGTTGGAATCAGACGATCCGGGTAAACTGATTGTGTTCACTTCGGCACGCTCGGGAGAGAGTCAGCCAGGATACTTCGAGGTGCGCCCGCCCAGTTTAACCGCGTCCGTGTGGAAGCCTGGGAAATTCGACGAATCCGCGCCGGCGAGTGCGCATGGATTTGTGGATTTTCGGTGGAGCGGTAAAGCGCTAGCGGTGATGTTAGGTGGCAATGTTGAGCTGCTTGCGGAAGATCAACTGCGTGACATGCGGCGTTGGTCGCACGCAGCGGCGCGTTTGAATGACCGAAATTTCATCATTGTCCGGCAGCCGTAAGAGGCATGATTTCATGGAGATATTCATGAATTTCTGCGTTGTGTCCACTTTCCTGGCGTGTGGCCAGTCTCCTCGCGGAAGGCTTTGGCGAAATGGCTCAGGCTTTGGTAGCCGACTTCCAGAGCCACTTCGGTGACATTCATTTTTCCTGAATCCAGGGCCTCGCAGGCTCGCTCGATGCGCAAGCGGCGGAGGTGGCGCTGCAAGGTGCTTCCAGTTTCCGCGCTGACGCGGCGGGAAAGATAGTGCGGGGCGATGCCGACATCCCGTGCGAGCGTGGCGAGATCGAGGCTTTGGTCCAAGCGTTCGCGGAGCAGATTGAGCGCGCGTTTCACAGGATCGCGGTCGCGCATGGTCGCGCAGAAAGAATTTGCGCCAGCACTCGGCTTGGAGCGGAAAAGGCGGACTGCGGCCCACTCGAGGATGCGTGCCTCCGCCAGCAGGCGTGGGGGGCCAGCTTGGTGGGCGGCTTGGGTGAGAGCGTCGCAAAGTTCGCGTTCCCAGATTCCCATCAGTCCACAAAAGGCGACTGAGCCATCCTCGCTGAGCCATTTTTCAAGTGCGGGGTGGAGCCATTCGCTGTTTTTTGCGAGTCGGCTTTTGAACCATTGTCGTGAAATGACGACCACCTCGAGCAGGTGTGCGCCGGGGTAGCGGAGGCACGACCACTCGCCGCTTTGGCCGCCGCCCGTCATGGCGTATATCCCAGGTTTGAGGATGAAGCGGTCACGGACTCCCCAGACAAGGCCGCTGCCTTCCCGGTTTAGCCAGAGCCAAATGGCCCCCTCCGAGGAGACATTCCACCGCCAACCGCCGGACGTGATGCGGCCGCTCACTCGTCCGCAGCGGAGGCTTGTGGCGTCTCCCCACCAGAATTCATCCGCCGCCTTTACGATTTCGCTCACAGGCGCTTTTATTGAGAATTGATCTCAATAGCAAGCCCTTCAGGTGCGGATTTCGAGACGATTCGAAAATTTTTCGGAGATTCGGTGAGTGGGTAGGTGATGGAATCGAGGCGGCTGGCGGAGTGAGTGGTGCGAGAGGCGATTCGTGCGCCGGACATGATTCCCCGTCCTTGCGCCCGGGGCGGTGACCGTTTAGGAAATGCGAAACACAATTTCCCATGGCTGCAAATTACACGGAAGACGACATCAAATCACTGGATTGGCGGGAGCACATCCGCATGCGCCCCGGCATGTACATTGGGAAACTTGGCGATGGGAGCTCGCCGGATGACGGTCTTTACATCCTGCTGAAGGAGGCCGTGGACAACTCGATCGATGAGCACATCATGGGTTACGGCAAGGAAGTGCGTGTGAGCATCGATGAAGAAGGGCGCGTCGAGGTGCGTGACTTCGGGCGGGGGATTCCGCTTGGGAAGTTGTTCGACTGCGCGGCGCAGATCAACACGGGCGCGAAATATGACAGCGAGGCTTTCAAGAAATCGGTT
>JBEGOB010000135.1:0-5304 GCA_041182265.1 Verrucomicrobiota bacterium
GGAGTGATCGGGGCTTCCGGGGCTTGAGTCATTTTTCAGCGAATAAAATAGCTGAGGTGCTCGAGTTCCAAGGCGAGATCCACATTGTTGACCGTGACGTCTGGAGTGACTTCCAAGACGATGGGTGAGAAATTTAGGACACCTTGGATGCCAGCGGAAACGAGGCGATTCACGACCGCTTGGGCGAACTCGACGGGGACGCAAAGGATGGCAAGTTTCACGCCGTGACTGGCGATGAAAGACTCCAAATCCGAGTCGGGCAGGACGGGTACGGTGGTGACGCGTGCGCGAGTGGCTTCCGGGTTGGCGTCGAAGGCTGCGACGACTTCGAAGCCTTCTTTTTCAAATCCGTGGTAACGGAGGAGTGCGGCACCGAGATTGCCGGCACCGACGAGGATCACCGGTTGGAGGTGTTCGCGGCCGAGGGTTTCACGGATGGTGGAGGAGAGGATTTCCACGGGGTAGCCGAGGCCGCGGGTGCCGAATTGGCCGAAATAAGCGAGGTCTTTGCGGAGTTGGGCTGGCTTGACGCCAGCGGCGCGGGCAAGCGTCGTGGAGCTCACCGTGTCCACACCATTGGCATGCAGCTTTTGCAGGCAGCGATGATAGATCGACAAACGATAGATCGCTTTCTTGGGAATATCGATTTTCCCAGATTTGTCGGGATTTTCCACGAGCCGGGTGATGCTTGGTTAAAGTTCTTCCGGCTTTTGCAGCAGGGCGGAAACGCGGTTGAGAAGGACACCGGCACCACCGCCATCGACAACGCGGTGGTCGAAGGTGAGTAGGAGATCGGCGACGGTGGCTGGGAGAAACGCCTCGACTTGGCTGCTCCAGACGGGAGTTTTTACACCGGCACCGATGCCGAGAATGAGAGTTTCATTTGGCAGTGGGATGGGTGTTCCCGTTGTGAGGCCGAAGGTGCCGAAGTTGGTGACGGTGGCGATGCCGCCCTTGCAGTCGTTCTCCGTAAGGCGGCGGCGGCGTGCGCGATCGACGAGATCATCATATTCAGAGATCAAATCGCGGAGAGACTTTTGATCGACCTTGCGGACGACGGGGACCACCACGCCATCCTCGACTTGGACGGCCACGCCAATGTCGAATGAGCGCGGGTGAACGACCTTGTCACCGATGAGATAGCCAGCGGTTTTCGGGTTTTCGGTGAGCGCGAGCGCGAAGGCGCGGAGCAGGTAAAGTGTGAGGCCGGGCTTGGGTGAGTGCGAGCGGCGGTGGTCGAGTAGGCGGTCGAGCGTGACCGGGAGGCCGACGGTGGCGAGTGGGCGAGTCCAACTGCGGCGCATGGCGTCTGCGACAGCGAGGCGCATGGGCGAGGCATGGGTGCTGGGCCAGGCCTCCAAATAATCGAGGAATTGTTCGAGATCCTCGACCGTGACGCGTCCGCCTGCGCCAGTGCCGGCGATCGCAGAAATATCAGCCTCGCGGATTCCGAGGTCGTCCATCCGTGAGCGCATGCGCGGGGAAATGTAGTGCGCTCCCATGATGCCGGTGGGGACGGGCAACCCCTTGACGCTGGGGACGACGGCGGGTGCCTCCTCGTAGGCATCGTCGTCTAGGGCGAAGTGGAGATTGGCTTCCGCCTGCGCTGGGTGGCTGGATGGGCCGGGCGCGCTGCGCTTGGTTTCCTGGGATTCCAGCGTGTCCACGCCGGTGCGAATGACTTCTTGCTCAGTCACTTCCAAAAGTCCGAGGAGGGTGCCGACCGAGTATGAAATTCCTTCTTGGGCGCGAATTTCCGAGACGATGCCATCGCAAAGAGTTGTCACGCCCATGACCGCTTTATTCGTCTCCACCTCGATGATTTCCTGATCGGTGCGCACCGAGTCACCCACGGATATGCCGAGACGGATGACGGTGGCCTCGGCGATGGATTCGCCGAGTTGAGGCATGAGAATAGGGACGGTGGGCATCGTTTGAGAGGATTAAAATCGAGAGTCCGAAGTCTGAGCGTTTTAGAAAGTAAGCAGTTTGCGGAGCGCCTCGCAAATGGATTCCGGAGTTGGGCGATGGGCGGCCCAGAGCTTGGGATGATAGGGGACTGGCGTGTCGCGTGCGTTCAGGCGCTGTGGCGGCGCGTCAAGCAGGTGGAATCCTTCCTCGGAGACACGGGAGACGATTTCCGCCGTCACGCCGCCCCATGGGAATGCCTCGCCGAGGGCGAGCAGGCGACCGGTGCGAGCGACTGAGGCGAGGATGGTGTCGAGATCCAGAGGCTTGACCGAGCGGAGGTCCACCACCTCGATTTCCCAGCCGTCTTGTTGAAGGCGCTCGGCGGCGCGGACTGCCTCATGGACCATCGCGCTGTAGGCGACGACGGTGGCGTGCTTGCCAGGGCGGATGATGCGAGCTTGGCCGATGGGAAGGTGGTCGCCGTTGATCGACTTGGCTTTCAGCCAGCGGTAGAGGAATTTATGCTCGCAGTAGATGACAGGGTCATCGAGGCCGACGCCGTCGATGAGCATGTGGTAGGCATCCGAGACTGTGGCCGGGGTGAGGACAATGAGGCCAGGGTATTGGGCGTAAATGCCTTCCATGCTCTGGCTGTGGAAGGGGCCGGAACCCGGAGTGCCGCCCGAGGGCAGGCGCACGGTGATGGGGATCGGCATGCCGGTGCGGTAATAGTGCGTGGCGGCTTGGTTGACGATCTGATTGAAAGCGATGGATGAAAAGTCGGCAAACTGCATTTCCACAATCGGCCGCATGCCCTCGATGGCGGCTCCCACAGCGAGACCGATCATGGCGTCTTCTGAGATGGGTGCGTCGAAAACTCGATTGGGGAAAGCCTCGGAAAGCCCCTTTGTCGCTTTGAAGGCACCGCCGAAAGTGGCGATGTCTTGCCCGTAGAGGAAGACTCGTGGGTCAGTGCGCAGCAGGGTTTCCTGCGCGGCTCGGATCGCGTCGATGTAGGTCACACTCACTGGGCGCTGTGCTGAGGGATTGGGAAAACGGTGGAAAGAGCGGACCATTCCTCGCGATAGGGGTCCGGCGGAGCTTCTTGCTGGGCTTGGGCGACGGCGCGTTGCACTTCATCGGCAAATTGCTCCTGCCATGACAAAATTTCGTCGGCGGAGGCGAGGCCGTGTTCGACGAGTTGGCGCATCGCGATTTCCACGCAGTCCCTGCCGTAGTGGCCGGTGCGGACGTGGCTTGGAACGTAAGAGCCGTCGTCGTGCTCGCCATGGCCGGAGAGGCGGAGCAACTGGGCGACAACCAATTGAGGGCCGCCGCCGTTGCGAGCGCGTTTGACCGCCTCGCAGATGACGGAGGCGCATGCTAGCAGGTCCGTGCCATCCACGGAAAATCCGCCAATCCCGTAGCCGCGCGCTCTTTCGACAAGATCGGCGCAAGCGAATTGACGGTCATTCGGTGTGGAGTAAGCGAATTGATTGTTGCCGACGACGACGACCATCGGCAGGCGCTCGACGGCGGCGAGATTGAGCCCTTCATGGAAAGCTCCCGTCGAAGTGGCACCGTCGCCGATGCAGGTTGCACCGACGCGACCGTCGAGCGTGCCTTGCAGGCGTTTGGCAAAAAGCATGCCAGCGATGACCGGGACTTGTGCGCCGAGGTGGGAAATCATGGCTGGCATGCCTTTTTCCGGCCTGCCGCGGTGAATATTGCCGTCTCGCCCGCGCATGGGACCCTCAGCCGAGCCTAGATACGTGCGTGTGCAGTCGATGAGAGGCTCGCCAAATGCGGTGCGGCCCGCTTGGTCGCGGATCAGAGGCGCGAAGAAATCCGTGCCTTGAATCAAAGCCGTGCCTAGAGTCGCGCTGACGGCCTCTTGGCCGCGCCCGAGATAAACGCCGCCAACGATTTTCCCTGCCTTGTAGAGGCTGGAAAGCTTGTTTTCCAACAGTCTGGCACGAAGCATGGACTGAAAGACCGAACGCAAAAAATCGCGGTTTTTTACCACCCCATCGGTGAAGGGTTGAAGATCGAAGTGCGGCACGCCGGAAGCGTAAGACACTGAGTGCGGAACCTGCAACCGCTTTCCAGAAAACTCATGATTCACGGCGGTTCCAGGTGGCTAAATCTTTGTAAATTAGACCCTTACCGCCGAATAGATCGAGCGCGCTGCCGACGGTGACGTCCACGGCACCGCCACTCGCCTGCTCAACAAGCCGGACGTCATCCATGGTTGCTGCGCCGCCTGCGTAAGTGAGCGGGCATTTCCCCCAAGTTCCGAGGAGCGAGACGAGATCGGCGTCGATGCCGCCGCAGAGCCCTTCGACATCGGCGGCGTGGATGAGAAATTCCGCACAGAAGGGAGCCAGACGGTCGAGCGTGCTGTGATCCACGCTGAGGTCGGTGAGCGTTTGCCAGCGGTCCATGGCGACGCGCCAGCCGGATTCAGTTTTGCGGCATGAGAGGTCAACCACGAGCCGATCGCGGCCAATTTTCCGGGAGAGCGAGTGGAGGGTTTCTTCGAGAAATTTCCCTTGGGTGTCGAAGAGTGTGGAAGTCACGATCACGTGACTTGCGCCGGCGTCAAGCCAAGTGGAGGCGTTGATTTCGTTGATGCCACCGCCGACTTGGAGGCCGCCGCGCCATGCTTCGAGTGCCGCGCGAGCGGCGAGATCGTTGCCCGGGCCGAGCTTGATGACGTGGCCGCCCGTGAGTTGGTCGTCGCGGAATTGCTCGGCAAACCAAGTGGATGGGCGGTCTGAGACGAAATTTTCAGTGGGGGAGGAACCTTGGCGAAGCGTGCCGCCGACAATCTGCTTCACTTTTCCCTGATGGAGGTCAATGCATGGACGAAATTTTGTCATGGTCGGAAGCGGGAGTGAAAGCGCGTGGCGGGCTGACTTTCTACGGACCCTGAAATTCCGCAAGTGCTTAGTGATCGGCCGTCGCGCTGCGTGCCGCCAGTAAGTTTTCCACGTATTTTGCGAGCATATCGACCTCGATATTCACGGTTTGCTCGACTGCTGCCGCGTGGAGGTGGGTGTGCGCCCATGTGTGCGGAGTGATCCAAAATGTGGCTTCCGTGGCAGAAAGCTCCGCGATCGTCAGGGAAATACCATCGACTGTGAGCGAGCCTTTATCGATGCAGAAGCGGCGGAGTGCAGGCGGCAGCGAGATGGAGACGATGTGGTCCTGGCCCTGCGCGGTGATGCGTGTGATCTGGCCGGTGCCATCGACATGGCCTTGGACAAAGTGCCCGCCGAAGCGGTCGCCCACCATCATGGCCCGCTCCAAATTGACCGGGGCTCCGGGAGTGAGGCCACCGAGTGAGGTGACGCGGAGGGTTTGCGCGAGGAGGTCAAACGAAGCGCCTTG
>JBEGOB010000136.1:0-14151 GCA_041182265.1 Verrucomicrobiota bacterium
TCCTGCGGGAACGGTCGAGGCCTTGTTGAAGCCGGAGAACAAGGACAAATTGATCGATATTTTGACCTACCACGTCGTGGCAGGAGCGGTGCCTGCCGAGGCCGCCTTGAAGCTGACGGAGGCGAGTGCGCTCAATAAGAAGAAGCTCACGCTTGCGGTGAAAGAAGGCGCGCTTTTCATCAACGAATCCAAGGTTGTGACGGCTGATGTCAATTGCAGCAACGGCGTGATTCACATCATCGACAGCGTGCTGTTGCCGCCCGCTGAGAAAAAGTGATTCTGTGGGATGTTCACTGTCCTATCTGATGAGGACGATCACCAACAAACCCCGCAATCCGGCAGACTCTGCCTGGGTTCGGGGAATTGTGGTTTCGTTGGAAAGAGCGTTGCCATGCGTGCTGGACCGACTTTGTGCGTGGCGTGTGACTTTGGTCAGAAATACTTATCCGTTCCGGCAAACTAGGATTAGACAAAGTCGGATTGATTTCTATGCTCCCACCGTTTCCGTGATTTCAGCAGAACCGACAACGCACTCAGAGATACTCCCGCAGATTGCGGCGGGTGCGAGTGGGGCGATGGATGAGTGCATTGCGCGTTATGGGGCCTTAGTTTGGACGATTGCGCGGCGGCACCTATCGGATGCTTCCGAGGCAGAGGACTTGGTGCAGGAGGTTTTCACCGAGATTTGGAAAAAGTCGGGCTCGTTTGATCCGGCGATTGCGTCGGAGCTCACCTTTGTGGGGATGTTGGCGAGGCGCCGGGCGATTGATTATTTGAGGCGGATTGGGCGTCGTCCCGGGTTTGAGACCTTGGATGCGGTGGCGGGATATGCGCAGCCTGAGGCGCAAGTGTCCTCGGTGGTTTGCGATGCAGAAGCGGTGAAGGCGAGTGTGGCGGCGCTTCCGTCAGACACGCGTCAATTGTTCCATTTGTTTTTTGAGGATGGCTTCACGCATCCGGAAATTGCCGAGAAGACGGGCTTACCATTGGGCACCGTCAAGACGCGCTTGAGGCGAGGATTGCTGGTTTTGCGTGAGCAATTGCAGCGTGTCGGGGCATCCAGCAAGGGGGTGGCGTCGTGAGTGATTTCGACAAAAAACTTCGTTTTGATGAGCTTTGCGCCGGACGCGCCATGGGCGACTTGAGCCGTGATGAAGAGCGTGAGATGGAGGCCTTGGGGGTGGAGTTGGGTGAGAGCCCGGACTTGGCCTTTGAGTTGCTGGCGGCATCGATCGAGTTGGATTTCATGGCGTCGGATGTTGAGCCGTTGCCCGCTGCGCTGCTCGCGCGCTTGAAGCGGAGCGCGCGTGAGCTTGAGGCGCCGCAAGCGACGAAGATCGTGCGGCCGCAGATTTCCGCATGGGGGAGAATTTTTGGCAGTCCGTTCACCGGTTGGGCGGCAGCGGCGGCGATTTTGCTGTTGGCTGTGTTGGGACGCGAAAAAACCGTCGAACCGGTGTCGCCGAGTTCTCAGGTTTCGGCGGCGGAGGCAGCAGCACGTCTGCGCGTGGAAGCTGCGGATCTCATTGAACGTCAGTTCGCTGGCTTGGGTGAATTTTCACAGGCGACCGGTCAAGTCGTGTGGAGTGATGCGCAGCAAGAGGGCTACATGACGCTCAGCGGGATTCCGGTGAACGATCCAGCGACGGCGCAGTATCAACTTTGGATTGTCGATCCGACGCGGGATGAAGCGCCGGTGGATGGCGGGGTTTTCGACATTCCGTCGGATGGCTCTCCAGTGTTGGTGCCGATCACCGCCAAGCTCGCGCTGAAAAATCCGCAGGCGTTTGTGATCACGCTTGAGCAGCCCGGCGGAGTGGTGAAGTCCAAGCAGGAAAAAGTGGTGGCCTTGGCAAAAGGCTGATTTGGCGGTGCGTGCTCGGGCTTGCGTGGGGTGGGAGAATATTTCAGAGTCTGGCATGAGCGAAGTGATGATCGAGACGAGCGACTTGCACCGGAGCTACCGGATTGGGCGGAAGTCGATTGAGGTTTTGCATGGGATCGACCTTCAGATTCAGCAGGGGGAGCGGGTTTTTCTGTGTGGCCCGAGTGGAGCGGGAAAAACCACTTTGCTTTACACCTTGGCGGGATTGGAGCATCCCGAGCGCGGGCGTGTGTGCATCGACGGCAAGGATTTGTATGCGATGGGCCGCCGTGAGCAGGCGCGCTTCCGGAATGAACGGATTGGTTACGTGTTTCAAAATTACCATTTATTGCCGGAGCTCACCGCGCTGGAAAACGTTGCGGTGCCGGGTGCTATTTCTGGGAGAGACAGCACGAGTCAGGCGCTCAAAGCCTTGGAGCGAGTGGGTTTGGCGGGGCGGGCAGATCACCTTCCCGCGGAGTTGTCAGGTGGCGAGCAGCAGCGCGTGGCGATTGCGCGGGCGATTGTGAACGAGCCGAAAGTTCTGTTTGCGGATGAGCCAACGGGGAATTTGGATTCCCGGAATAGCCGGGAGATCATGCAAATTTTATTGGATTTGGCGAGCGAGCACCAAGTGACCTTGGTCGTCGTGACCCATGATCAAAATCTCGCGAAAGTGGGAGACCGGACTTTGGTGATCAAAGATGGGGCGATTCACCAAGCTGGGGTGATGGTTTGATGGCTTGGAGGGCGGCGAGGCGTTGGATGAGCGGTGGGTGCGAGTGGTCCAGCCAGACGCGGAGGGGCGTGGGAGTGGGGTGTGACAGGTGGTCCGCCGTCATTTTTTTAAGGGCATCCGCAAGGGCGGCACCGTTGCCCGTGACCTTGGCGGCGTAGGCGTCCGCCTCAAACTCGTGGCGGCGTGACCATGCATTGGCGAGGACGGCGAGCGCCTTGCTCACGGGGTCGAGTAAAATGCTGAAGAGCACCAGGCCGACGTGGGGTGAAATTTCCGCGACGCCGAAGGCATCGAAGAGCAGGCGTGCGAACTTCCCGTTGGGGTCGGTGGCGAGGCCGAGGAGGAAGAATATCACGGCGGTTTGTAAAATACCGACCGCGAGGCGTTGTTTGATGTGGCCGCAGCGGAAGTGGCCGATTTCATGGGCGAGCACTCCGAGCAGTTCTTCGCGCGTGCTTTTCTCGACGAGAGTGTCGAAAAGCGCGATTTTTTTGCGTTTTCCGAGGCCGGTGAAGAATGCGTTCGCCTTGGTTGAGCGTTTGGAGCCATCCATCACGAAGACGCCGGTGAGAGGGAAGCCGCAGCGCTCGCCGAGTTTCTCGATATCGTGTTTCAAGTCACCCTCGGGCATGGGGGTGAATTTATTGAAAAGCGGCATGATGAGCGAGGGGGCAAGGTAAGTGAGAATCAACTGGAATGAGGTGACCAGCGCCCATGCCCAGAGCCAAGCGTTTGAGATATTGCCAAAAATCCAGAGGATGGCGGCGGCGAGAGGCAGGCCGATGACGGCGGCGAGGAGAATGCCTTTCAAGCGGTCCATCACGAAAGTTGCGGGAGTTGCGCGGTTGAAACCGAATTTTTGTTCGATCACGAAAGTGTCGTAAATGGCGAAGGGGAGAGAGATCAGGCCTTGGCCGAGGAAGAGCAGGCTGAGGAAAATCAGGCCAGCGACGACCGTGGATTCCGCGAGCGAGCGGGCGAGTGAATCGAGCCAACCGAACCCGCCAAGCGCCCAAAATGAGATGAGGACGACCAGTGAGAGGGTGGATTGGAGGATGCCGAAGCGTGCGTTGATGCGGAGATAGGCGCGGGCTTTGTCGAGTTTCTCCAAGTCCATCAAATCGGCGAGAGGTTTGGGGACCGCGTTGGGAAATGCCTTGAAATTGAGCAAAGTGGCGGCCAATTCGAGTTTCCAGAGGAGGAAAATCCCGATGAGGATGATGAGAGCTAAGAAGTTCCAGTCGTTCATGGGGCGAATCATGCACGGCATGCGGCGTGCGACAAGTGTTGCGGTGATTGAAGGGGATTGAGCGTTGCCTTGGCGGAGTTTCAGGCCTAGCGTTGCGCCCCTCACATGGTGTTTTCTTCGTCCGTTTGCCGATTTTCACTGGTCACTTGTCTAGCGGCGTGGCCCTTGCAGGCGCAGACTTTTCCCGGGGTGGAGTCGGCCTTGGAGGGTGAGCTTGCTGTGCCAACTGCGCTGCGAAGTGCCTCCGACGGGGCGATCATCACTCGCAAGGATGCGCGGACGATCACGCTCAAGATTCCAGCACCGCGAGGGCAGATTGTGGATCGGAATGGTGCGCCGTTCGCGCAAAATCGGGTGGCGTATCAGGTGGGCTTGCAGTTCCGGCAGTTTGAGAATGCGGACCGGGATTTCGTGATTTCGTGGGCGCGCACGCGGCTTGATGCGGTGCAAGTGCTTTTAAAGACGGTGGTTTCCAAGACGGATGATGAGATTTTCGATCACTACCGTCACCGTCGTTGGTTGCCACTGTTGGTGTCCGGGCATTTGGACCAGCAGCAGGCGAATGAAATTGAGTCGAAGTTAGGGTCCGGATTGATTTTGCACCCGATTTACCGTCGCTCGTATCCGGAGGGCGAGCTTGCGGCGCACATCATTGGCTATTCTGGGAGTGTTGGGAAATTGCCGAGTGGACCGATCAATTTCAACGAGCCTCTGTGGGAGGAATCTGAGGGGCGTGCAGGCTTGGAGAAAATTTATGACAAAGAACTGACGGGCGAGGCGGGGATGAAGCGCTTGTTGTTCGACGAGAGTGGCAACAAGCTGTTGGAAGAGCAGGTCAAGCGTCCGCGGCCCGGTGGGACGGTGGTGACGACCCTGAATTTACCGTGGCAGTTATTGGCGGAGAAGACCTTGCGTGAGGGGTGCCGGCGCGGTGCCTTCGTGGTCTTGGACGTGGTGACTGGTGAAGTGTTGGTGATGGCCTCGCGGCCGTCCTTCGACTTGAATGGCTTTATTCCGGGGATTCGTGACAGCGAATTCGAGGCGTTGAAGGCGGATCCGGCGCAGCCGTTGTTTGGACGGGCGTTTCAATCCGCCTACCCGCCGGCTTCGTCTTACAAGCCGATTGTTGCGTTGGCGGCCTTGCAGAAAGGCACGGTGACCGAAAATTCGACCA
This sequence comes from Verrucomicrobiota bacterium, assembly GCA_041182265.1. GTDB lineage: Bacteria > Verrucomicrobiota > Verrucomicrobiia > Verrucomicrobiales > Akkermansiaceae > Luteolibacter. Next base: position 5,027 of record JBEGOB010000136.1, read on the forward strand.
TTTACTGCCCGGCGGCGATTTCCATTGGTCGCACCGTGTTTAACAACTGGAACAAGACGCCGGAAGGTTCCATCGATGTGAAGCGGGCGATTGCGCGGTCGTGCAACACGTGGTTTTACCAAGTGGGGATCAGCGTCGGGCCGACGGCATTTCTCGATCTCTCGCGGCGCTTGGGTTTTGGTGAGCGGAGTGGTTTGCCCTTGATTGGTGAGACGCCGGGCTTGGTGCCGGATGACGCATGGATGCTGAAGCATGAAAAGCGCCGGATTCTTGATGGGGACACGGCGAATTTATCGATTGGCCAAGGAAGTATGCTGGCCTCGCCCTTGCAGGTTGCGCAGGCGATGGCGGGGATCGCCAATGGGGGCGCGCTGCCTAAGCTTCAGATGATTCGGCAAATTCAAGACACGCGAGGACGGGTGGTGCATGCACCCCTGCCTGAGCGGAAGACCTTGTTGGGATTGGATTTCAGCGCGGTGGATGTGGTGCGCCAGGGAATGAGCGATGTGGTCAATGCGGGTGGTGGAACGGGCCGGAGTGCGGGGCTGAGCTACACGCAGTTGTGTGGCAAGACCGGCACGGCGCAGTGGGGGCCGAAGTCGAAACAACAACGGCTTGCGTGGTTTGCAGGATTTTTGCCTCGGGATAATCCGCGCTACGCCTTTGCGGTGCTTTACGAAGGGCGGCCGGGAGAGACCGTGTCAGGCGGGCGGATGGCAGCACCCATGGTGAGAAAATTTTTTGAGGGGATCAAAGATGAGATCAAGGACACCATCGCGCCGCCGCAGAAGGCCTTGGTGGTGGTGCCTGAGGGGGAAGTGGCGGTGCCAGCCCTGCCGGTGCTGCCGGATGAAGTGGGTGCAGACCTTGGCTTGCTTGAGGACGGGGCGCTCAAGGCGCTGCCTGTGGATCCTGCGGAATTGGGCCAAGATCGGGTGGAGGAGGCGGTGGACGAGGATGTTTCCGAGGGGGTGGAAGCGCCGATGCTTGAGGAGGATGCGCCGCGTGCGATCCGTGCGATTCCCGTCGGTGAGGATGAAATTCTTGAAGACGGCGTGGAGGAGCCTTGATTCCGCTGGATTTTTGGGGGCGATTGCGTGCCCGGCGTTCCGCAAATAAATCCCTGTCCCGGGATTGACGTCGGGCGCTTGGCCAGTTGTGATTCACGCCCGCCCGATGGCGGGCTTTCCCATGGACTATCAAGCGAAAATCGCCAGCAACGTCGCCTCAATCCCACGCTCGGGCATCCGCGACTTTTTTGAACTCGTGCAGGGTCGAGATGACGTCATCTCACTCGGCGTGGGTGAGCCAGACTTTGTGACGCCATGGCACATTCGCGAGGCGGCGATTTATTCTTTGGAGAAAGGCCAGACGACCTACACGTCCAATCTCGGGCTGCTGTCGCTGAGGAAGTCGATTTCCAAGTATGTGGAGAATTTTTTCCATGTGAGCTACGACGCGCCGCGCGAGGTTTTGGTGACGGTTGGCGTTTCCGAGGCCATCGACATCGCGCTGAGAGCCTTGTTGAATCCGGGGGACGAGGTGATTTACCATGAGCCATGCTACGTTTCCTACAGTCCGAGCATCATCATGGCGCATGGTGTTGCGGTGCCGGTGGTGACGACCAAGGAGGATGAATTTTCGCTCAAGCCCGATAAGGTTGCCGCGGCAATTACGCCGAGGACGCGGATTATTTTTATCAATTTCCCGACCAATCCGACAGGTGCGTGTGCGTCGCGAGAGGATTTGGAGGGGATTGCAAAACTGGCGATCGAGCATGACCTCATCGTGATGACGGATGAGATTTACAGTGAATTGCGATATGACGAGACCGAGCCGCACGTTTGCATCGCCTCGCTGCCGGGGATGAAAGAGCGGACGATTTTGCTGCACGGATTTTCCAAGGCGTTTGCGATGACCGGGTTCCGCTTGGGTTATGCGTGCGCGCCGCAGCCAATCATTGAGGCGATGATGAAAATCCATCAATACTCGATGCTATGTGCGCCGATCATGAGCCAGAATGCGGCGATCGAAGCGTTGGAGAATGGCCAGCCAGCGATGATTCAGATGCGCAACAGTTACCACCAGCGGCGTGATTTCCTGGTGAAGCGCTTGAATGAAATTGGCCTGGATTGCCACACGCCGGGTGGTGCGTTTTACGTGTTTCCAGATATTCGCAGCACGGGCTTGAGCAGCAAAGATTTCGCGATGCGGCTGTTGGAAGAAGAGAATGTTGCGTGTGTTCCGGGCAGTGCCTTTGGTCCATCGGGCGAAGGGTTCCTGCGTTGTTGCTACGCGACGGCGTTTGAGGACATCCGGACGGCGACGGATCGGATTGAGAACTTTGTGAAGCGTCTCAAGCAACCATGATTTCAGGAAGCAAGACGCAAGATCCGGAGCAGCTCACGCGGGCGCATGTCTATCCGTTTGTCGCCTTCATGAGCTTCATGCTCGTGTTGATGGTTTTAGGGTATGCAATCGAGTGGAAACATCCGGATGCGCCTTGGTGGCGGCAGGACCCGGCGCAGTTTGTGTATCCGTTGCAGACCTTGGTTTGTTTGGGATTTCTTGCCTATCACTGGAAGACCTACACCTTCAATTGGTCCGTCAAATGGTCCTTGATCGGTGTGGTTTTCGGCGCGGTCGGCATCGGGTTTTGGCTGCTGCCCTCCATGTTGTATGATGCATGGGGATTGACGGGAAAGACCGAGGGCCTGCTCAAGACCTTCGGGGTGACTGAGCGAAATGAGGGATTTGACCCCGGATTGTTTGAGAATCCGGTGGCCTATTGGAGCGCCTTGATTTTCCGGTTTCTGCGCGCGGTGGTGGTCGTCGCCTTGGTGGAGGAGATTTTCTGGCGTGGATTTGTGATGCGTCTGACCTTGGATTGGGAGGGGGATTACTGGAAGCAGCCCTTCGGCAAGCATCGGTGGATTTCCTATGGGGTCGTGACCGGTTTATTCATGGCGGCGCATGCGCCGATCGATTATGCGGGTGCGTTTGTTTACGGCAGTCTGACCTATCTCTTGTGCGTTTGGAGCAAGAATTTAGGCGCATGCGTGGTCATGCATGCGATAGCGAACTTGCTGATGGGCCTCTACATCATGGCCACCGGCAAATACGGGCTTTGGTGAAATTGGATGAAACCTGCGCTCAGGCCGAGGTTTTTTCCATGACCCCTTTCACCTTCGGCCAGACGCGGATGGCTTCCACGATCATCCAGATTTCCACGAGGAGAGTTGCGATGCCGAAGAACGCGAGCATCCAGTCGCCTTTGGCAATCCATGATTGGTCGGAGCCGAGCGCGCGGTGGAAAAGTTGGTAGGTCATCGCCCAAGCGGGCAGCAGGAGCATGAAAAACGCCGGGATGGCGACGAACCAAAGGGGCATGGAGCGGCGGCGCATCCAGAAGAGGATCACGATGAATGCGAGGCCGCCGAGGAGTTGATTCATCGCGCCGAACAAGGGCCAGAGAATGAAGCCGCCTTGGCCGGCAGAGGCGAGGGACCAGGATTCTCCGCTGCGTGGTGCGGCCGCGAGCAGTGCGGCGAGTAGCACGGCGAAAAGCGTCGCGCCATGACGATTGCTGAGCCAAGTGAGAGGATTTGCGGAGAGGCGGACTCCCGTGTGTGGCGCGGTGACGGGGCGGTGTTTTAAGAGGGTCGCGGCCAGTTCTTCGATCACGTAGCGTTGGAGGCGGCAGGCGGTGTCCATCGTCGTCGCGGCGAAAGAGGCCACGAGCACGCCGACGAGAGCGGTGCCGGTGACTGCGGAAATTCCGATGGCGCGTAAGAAGTTGGAGGCGCCTTGGACGAAGGCACCGAGAGCGCCTTTTTCCGCCGTCGCCCAATCCGCATAACGTGCCGTCCATGCGGCATGGCCAGTCAGGATGCTGCCGTCTGCGCCTTTGACGCCGAGGCCAATGCCTGCAACGCATGCAAGAATGACGATGACGGCGAGAAATCCCTCAGTGAGCATCGAGCCGTAGCCGACCAAGTGGGCGTCGGTCTCGTTTTTCAACTGTTTGGACGTCGTGCCGGATGAAACGAGGCAGTGGAATCCGGAAATCGCACCGCAGGCGATGGTGATGAAAAGAAACGGAAACATCAGCGGGAGGGATGATGCATGGCCGGTATCGATGGCAGGTGCGACGATTTCCAGCGCTGCGGTTCCACCTTCAGTCGTGGGCACTCCGAGGACTGCGGCCGCGATCAAACCCGCGACGATCAGGCCCATCGCCGTGAGCAATTGCAGAGAATTGATGTAGTCCCGAGGCTGGAGAAGCAGCCAAACTGGCATCACGGAAGCTGCATAAGAATAGATCAGCAGGAAAATGACCCAAGCAATCAAGGGCCACTGGCTGAACCACAGATTCAGGTCATGGAGAATCCCTGCATCGCCAAACCAGACGCTTGCATACATCAGGCCGAGCGTCACGAGAGAGGGGATGAGCAGGTTCATGCCGCGCTTGTGAAGGAGTGCGCCGATGCCCATCGCCAGCGGAATTTGGAAAAGGCAGGGGAAAATCGACATCGGGAAGGCGATGAAAATTTTGGCGATGACCACGCCGAAGATGGCAAGCACCAGAGTGAGCGCTAAGAACAGGATCGATAAAAAGAGCAGTCGTGCCCGAGGGTGGATCACTCGCCCCGCGATGTCGCCGACGGTTTGGCCGCGATTTCTCAGGGAAATGACCAGCGAACCGAGATCGTGGACCGCCCCGATGAAAATGGAGCCGAACAGCACCCAAAGCAGCGCCGGCAGCCAGCCCCACATGACGGCGAGCGCTGGGCCTACGATCGGGCCCGTGCCGGCGATGGACGTGAAATGGTGGCCGAATACGATGCCCTTGGATGTCGGGACGAAGTCGCTGCCGTCTTCAAGCTCGACTGAGGGCACGCGTGCGTGTGGATCGAGCTTGAAAAGTTTGCGTGACAGCCAGCGGCCATAGGTGTGGTAGGCGATCAGGTAAGCGATCAGGGAACCGAGAGCGATTAACAGGGTAGGCATCTGGCGCGATCAAAGCGTGAATTTTTCGCAGCGACCACCTGAAAATTTAGGCGCGTCGGAGCGCATTGTAGATCGTGAAAATCGAGTCTCAGCCGACCACCTTCTCGCGACGGCCCGCTTGGACGATGTTGAGAGCGTGATTGGCGACAGCCTCCAAGTGGTTATTCAGATCGATGAAAAGCATTTCTGTGGGGACCGTGCCGCCGTCTTGCATGCGCAGAGTGGCGGCCTTGTTGTGGCGTTTCCGGAGCTTGTCCACGCGGGATTCGATTTCATTGGCACGCTCCAGACTGTTGCCATCCACGCCGGAGAGCGAGTTGCATGCCACGTCGAGGAGCGCGCGCACCTGCATGGCGATGGCGGTGAGCTCGCGTTGGTGGATGGCGCTGAACTCGCGGCTTTTTTCATATTTCCGCTGGACGATCTTCACCAGTCGGTAAATCCGGTCGGTCGCTTCCTCGAATTCCGAAACGACGCGCAGCATGCTTGCGACCTTGGCGGCATTCTGTGAGCCGATCTCGTGGGATGAGCACTGAATCAAGTAGGCCGTGATGTCGTGGAGCATCTCGTCGCAGGTGCGCTCCATCTGCTTCAGTTCCGCGACTTTTGCGCTTAAATCCTCGTTAGGACGACCGAGGACATCGACCAGTCCGTCAAACATTTCCGAGCTTAATTTTGCCATTTGGCGCGTTGCGCCGTCTGCTTCCGCGAGGCTGAGCTCGCCCACGTCCACGAGAGCGCTGCTGATGTAGCGGAGTTTTCCAGCTTCAGGGCCGTCTTCGCGGTCTTTCACCCACCACTCGACCACCTTGGCGATCTGTGGAACGAACCAGACGAGAATCATGATGTTTACGAAATTGAAGGACGTGTGGAAAATCGCCGTAGAGAACGCGATTTCCGACTGCGATAAACTGGCGTTCGCGGAGCGGAGGCTGGCGGGCAAGTGCGCAACCAAGTTCCAGACGAGGGTGGTAAATCCTTGGAAGACGATCAAACACCAGGCAACTCCGAGGATGTTGAAGACGAAGTGGGCGCGAGCGGCACGCTTCGCATTCGCATTTGCCCCCAGTGAGGCCAGCCACGCCGTGACGGTGGTGCCGATGTTTTCACCCAGCACAATGGCGGCAGAATTTCGGAAAACCGAAAGAGGGTCCGCTTCAATATCGCCCAGCCAACCGTTGAGCGCACAAGTGATGGTGATCGCCATGGCTGCGGAAGATGACTGGACGATCAGGGTGAGAACGAGGCCCGCGACGAGGAAAAGCAGCACTGTTCCGAAGCCGTGCCCAGTAAGAGAAGTGATGATGCTCTCGACGAGTGCGGCCGTGGCAGGCTCCGTGGCGATCATCGTGCGGAGATCAGGCACGGAGTCCTTCAGCAAACCGAGGCCGAAGAAGACCAAGCCGAAGCCGATGAGAACCTCGCCCCAGTTCCGGGCGCGGTTTTTTCCGATGAAAAAGCACGGCAACCCCACGCCGATCATGGGCAGCGCCACTTTCGCCACCTCGAATTTTCCGATCAGGGCGACGATCCATGCGGTGGTTGTGGTGCCGAGGTTGGCTCCCATGATCACGCCGATTGACTGGATGAGAGTGAGCAGCCCGGCATTGACGAATGAAACGACAAGCACCGTCGAGGCGGAAGAGGACTGGACCAGAGTGGTCGTGATAAACCCGGTGAGCACGCCTTTGAAGCGGTTGCCGGTCATTCCAGCCAGTGCGCCCCGCATTTTGTCACCGGCCGCTTTTTGCACGCCCTCGGACATGACTTTCATGCCGTAGAGAAACACGCCCAGTGCGCCAAGAACGTGAAGAATAGACCAGGTGGTTGACCAAAATGACATCGTGGGTGGGTGGGAAGTTTTGTGACGAAATCGTCACACTGCGTCACTTACGACCAGCAAAAAGTGAGTTGTCCTGCTAAAAGTTCGGTGGACGGCCTTCATGAGGGCTGGAAATGCCGGGATGTCCGGTTTTTGTTAGTTTGGGCGGCTCGTGGCCGCTTTCACCAAGGTGACTGCGTTCAGCGCTTGAAGCAGCTTGAAGTCGGGTGCATCAAGCCTCAATCGTTTCACGCATGAAACTTCAGATCATGGGCGCAAACCGTTCTCTCCGTCGGGCAATCGTTTGTGGGTTCGTCGGTCTTCTTGCCTTTGGGATTTCAGTTCAAAGCTGGGGCGAGCCGTCTGAAAAGAAGGTAAGGCGGATTTCAAGCCTGGAGGAGCTGGAGACCTATTCGAAAAAAAGCGGGAACATCGTGAGGATGACGCCGGGAGTCTATCGATTGATCGATCACATCCCGCTGGAGCGGATCGCGGAACGTCGTGCGGCCAAGCAGTTTCAATTTCTCGATTTCACCGGAAGTGATAATCAATTTCTATTGGAGGGTGTGACCCTTGAGGTGGATACCCGCTTGCGCGAAGCCTTGCGGGCACCGATTCACAATCCCGAGTTCCGGATTTCCGGGAATCACAATTGGGTTTCTGGGCTGACTCTCACGAACATCGGTGACGGGACTTCGCCTGCGGGCAATGTTTTAACGATCGCTGGCGATGGTGTCACACTTGAGAAATGCACCATTCACGTAAGAGGTTCGTATCCCTATGGATATGGGGATTTCTTTGGGAAGGGTGGCAAGCCGTTGATTGGGCACCGCAAGCACAGCGGAGTGCAGATCCTTGGGAACAACAGCCGGATTCTCGGGTGCGCGCTTTTTCTCCGCTCTTTCGGGCACGGTTTTTACATCCAAGGAGGGTCCAAGCATTACTTTGAGGATTGCGTGGTCGAGGGGGAGATGCGGAAAACGGAATCGATGTTGGCTGAGACATCCGGGCCTGCGTTTCGCTTGGATTTTCAGGCGGAAATGACCAATCGCGAAGGGACTCGGCGGATCTTGCCCGGCTACATGAAGTCCCTTGCGGAAGACGGCTACCGGACCTACGCAGGGATTCAGGAGGTGCATCTGGTCCGTTGCACCGCTCGCAATATGCGGGGTGGTTTCGAACTGCGGACGAAGAATGGTGGGGTGCGCTTGGAGGATTGCACGGCGACTGGAAACGAGCGTGGCTTCTGGCTTGGCGGCGGAGCGCTCGCAGAAAGATGCAAGGGCGATGCGGAATTCGGCCCCTTGTTGTTTTTGGATGGAGACCGAATTTCAGTGGATTTGGAAGTGATGCCAACAAGTTCCGACCGGGTGGTGCATGCCTTGGCGACGATCCATGGCGACGGGCATGACGTGAGTTTGCGGCCATGGAAGAAGCTGGAGCGAGCCAGTCCGCTGCCGATCTTTGTCGGTTTCTCTCAGCCCGCTGCGGGTGAGGGCGCGGCTCCCTATCGCGTGCAAAAAGCGAGGGGTGTCAAGTTGCGCAATGAGACGCGCATGCCGGTATCCGTCAGTGACCAAGCTGCGGACTGTCAGATCGTGAGCCGAGGCGCGGTGACGGAAAATGCGGGTCAGAGAATCCGTGTGGAGTCGCTGCCCGAGTGATTCTTGGTGAAAATTCCCTGAGCGCGGATTTCAAAAATTTCAACGGAGAGCCCGCAAGGGATCTTGTTTCTTCGAACCTGCGCGTTCTATCTGGAGAGTTGAATCGCCTCGCAGACGGCTGGGAAAATCTGGCGCTTGCGACTGACGACGCCGGGTGCGTGGAAGAGATTTTCGTCGCGCCGCTCGAAGGGGAGCTTGGCGAGGACGGCTTCCTTGCCGATGGCGAGGATCATGCTGTGGTGGAGGGCGACGTCCGTGACGGCGAGCACCGCGAGGTCTGAGTTGAGCTTGGAGCGCATTTCGCTGAGTGCTTGTTGCAGCTCGTCGCGGCGTGCGGCAAAGCCGTGGAGGTCGCGTTCCTCAACTTGAGAGATACTGACGGAGAGTCCTTGTTCCGTGAAGTCTTTGCGGTCGGCATTGAGGATTTCGTCCGGTGTGCCGTTGGCGATGAGTGAGCCGATGCCAAAAAATTCGTCAGTGAATTTTTTGGGGTCCACGCCGGCGACGCCGCTGAGCCAGGTGAGCATTTCGCGGTCGAGTAGCGTGGTGGTGGGGGACGTGAGACAGAGCGTGTCGGAAACGATGCCAGCGCAGAGGCACATGGCGACGCTGGGTGATGGCATGAGGCC
>JBEGOB010000137.1:0-6576 GCA_041182265.1 Verrucomicrobiota bacterium
ACAGATGACTGAGGGAATTCACTTACAACAAGCCGCCCACCAAACCAAACCTCTCCGTGACGAGGGCGACGGTACGACCAGAAACGGGTTTCAGCTTGTCAGGGGTAATGCGGTGGAGGAACAATTAGAAAAAATGGTGGCAATGTCCAGAATTCTGCGAGAATTTGATAGACAGGTCCATCCTACCTTTCAACCGGGACGATAGAAAATACGCCGTTTCCAAGCGGTCGGCAAAACTTTGTGAATTTTCTTCCCTCGACCGCAGAGCGCTGATAGATCATTCCGGACGCAAAAAGTCGCCGGTCCCTTGCGGAACCGACGACCCTCATTGCCGCGGTGCGGACTTGCTTGATCGTCTTTAGACGGTCAGATCAAGCAAGCTTCGCATCCACTGCGGATTTCTCCGCTGACTTCGTTGCCTTGCGTGTCAGACCGCTTTTCTGCTGACTCTTCCGGATATACCCGAAAGCGCGATACAGAATGCTGTCATGACCAAATCGCCGTGTCCCCCTTACGGAGTTCACCACGAAATCCAGCAACTCATTGGCAGACGCCTCCACAATCAACTTCTCAGTTTTCTTGTGAAACAACGCCTGTTCCAAGACCAGGATCTCGTCACGCAGGGTCAAAGCTGGCTCAGTGGCCACCTCAAACTCTGTGTAAGTCATCCCAGCAAACATGTCAGCAGGAGCCAAGTTGCGCCACGCATCGCGGAACGACTTGATTCGATCAACTGTCACTTTATAGCTTTTTGCCATATTTTTGAGTTTCTATCAATGGTTTCTAAACGGGGCATTCGATCTCGACCTTTTATCATCCGCTTCCGTTCGGCTGCGCATCCATACGCAACGGAAAAACTTCTAACTGATTCTAACATCTAATCAATCATTTATTTGATAAATTTTCACGAGCGCTGAAAATATTCTTTAAGAGTCATCACAATCCTCTCCAAATCATCCACTTAAGTCCCGATCCATTCGACGAAAAAATCTCAGAAAATTCACACGAATCCCTTCAATTCTCGCCTAAAGACCGGGAAAATCAGCTCCACTCACGAAAATAGAAACTGAGTTTACTAGGTAAAAATCAAAATTCACTTGGTTAAAATCCAAAATCACCAAGTAAAAATCAAATTTCACTTGGTTAAAGTTTCGCTGCACTTGGTAAATTTCAAAATTCACCGAGTTGAAATTCCGCAGCACCTGGTAGAAATGCACATTCACCAAGTGAAATTCAAAACTCACTTGGTAAATGTTCCGGCGCACTTGGTGAAATTCCGAAACAACCAAGGATCAAACCCGAAGACACCCTCAAAAATCGGACCGAATTCAGATCGAGGACAATCCACCTTGAACTCCCGACACGGCCGAATTCGAATTTCGTTAGAATAACTCGGCAAAGCAAATTATCAGAACCTGCCGTGAGTCTGGCATCCTCAGCTGCAAGGCGAGATCGCCGCGTTTCCCCCAAAGATTTCGAGGAGCATCCCGGATCGAAAAGGAAGCCATGCCTCGGAAATTCACCCAAACGCTTTTAAAAAGCCCACCTCGAGCGCCAAGGCCTCGGATGCATTCGTGTCCAATGTCCGCCGCAGCGAGTCCAAGGCCTCCATCCGCTTGAGCAGACGACCCTCCGTCTCCGCCTCAGCGATGCTGCGCAAAGCCTCCGCAGAATTTGGAAAATCCAAACCGCCCCCCTGCACCTTCATCCGCAAAAGATCGGCCATCCACGCCATCAAAACATCGAACAAGCGGTTCCGCGCATCCAAGTACTCCGCCTCTGCCGCCGCCTTGTGAAAGTCCTCACGCTCCTTCAACCATGCGCCGTCCGTCGCGTCGCGGTAAGCTGCAATTTCCTCTTTTTCCGCCGCTTTCGCCGCAGCATCCACTTGCTCACGCACTTCAGATAGGAACGATGAAAACGCGGACTTCAATTGCAAGGCCGCCACTGGAGTGCCGAATCCGCGCGATGCCACCGCATTCAATGCGCCCACCACTTCCTCACCGCCGCCTTCCAACAAGCCACGCCCACCTAACAATGGAAGCCTTACGCAACGCGACAAAATCGTTGGCAGAAGCCGCTGCGGGTTGGCGGTCAGCAGGAGCAGCAGCGTGTTTTGCGGCGGCTCCTCAAGCGTTTTTAAAAATGCATTCGCCGCCTGATCATTCATGCGGTCCGCCTCGACGATGACCCCGACCTTGCACGCGCCGCCAGGTGCCGCGAGATGCAAGGTGTGCTCCAACTCACGAATTTCATCCACCCCGATCCGCCGGGACTTTTTCCGCGGTCGAATAATCCGCACCCAACCACTTTCCAAATCATCCAGCGGCGGCGTCTCCACACGCACTGGCTCGCCGAACAAATCAAATCCACCACCGCCCGTAACGCCGTTGACCAGCTGGATCATCTGCGCCGCCAAGGTCTCCTTGCCGCAGCCATGCGCCCCACTGATGAGAAATGCATGCGCCAAGCGACCCCGCTCGTGCGCCGATGTGATCAATTCAAATGCCCGTTCTGCCAAATACGCCATGCGGCCCCATCGTCTCCCGAACCCAAGCAGAGGCAACCCGAAAACCAAAAGTTGTGAATTTCCCGCAGGCCCGCGCCCCCCGCCGCCACGACCGCGCGATTGTGCGCTGGACAGGCACGCGTCCGCATTTCACGGTCCGCGCATGGATTGCACAAACGTGTTTGCCCCACGGGGCGCAAAAGCGGACGTCGAGGAAGGCCACGACTTTTCCCCGAAATTCGATGGTGATGGCCTGATTCCCGCGCTGGCCATGGATGCTACGACGCGCGAGCCGCTCATGCTCGCCTATATGAATGAAGAATCTCTCCGGCGGACCTTAGAGATTGGCGAAGCGGTGTATTGGTCCCGCTCACGGCAAGAGTTCTGGCACAAAGGAGCCACTTCCGGACACACCCAAAAAATCGTGGAAATCCGCACGGACTGCGATCAGGACGCCATTATTCTACTCGTCGAGCAAATCGGCGCCGGCGCCTGCCACACCGGCCGCAACTCTTGCTTCTATCGCAAAGTCGTCGCAAGCGGCGCTCTCGGAATCGCCAAACTTGAGTCCACCGGCCCTGGAAAAACCTTCGACCCCGCCGCCGTTTACGCGAAACCCTGAAATTCGATCAATTTCGCGGTTGCAATTGGTAATTTCATCCGCTAGCTCTCCCGCCCCGCGAGGAGACGCACACCGCAAAACCACGCAGAAAGCACATTCATTTTCCGAGAAGGAGGACCCCATGCATATCATTAAGAAGATCGAGCAAGAGCAATTGAAGCAAGACGTCGCTGATTTCAATGTCGGCGATACCGTGAAGGTCCATTGCCGCGTTGTTGAAGGTGGCAAAGAGCGTATCCAGATTTTTGCTGGCATCGTCCTCGCACGTGGTGGTTCCGGCGTGAATGCTGCATTCACCGTTCGCAAAATTTCCTACGGTGAAGGCGTCGAGCGCGTTTTCCCACTTCACACGCCTCGGATTGCGAAAATCGAAGTGACCAACCGCGGCAAAGTCCGTCGTGCAAAACTTCATTACCTTCGTGACCGTGTCGGTAAGCGCGCCCTCCTTGTGAAGAGCGCCAGCTAAGCTACGGACCACAAATTTCCTCGAAACGCCCCGCCCGCTCTGCCGGTCGGGGCGTTTTGTTTGAATGATGTCGCATAAATTCCGCTTTCCGGCAGCTAAAGTCCACGCCACCCTCCCGCTGTGCGCGTCCCAATTCCCGCCGTCATCTCGCTCGTCCTCGCCGTGCTCGCCGGAGTTTGGTGGACGAACACGCGCGACCTCGACTTCACCACACCTCCCAGCCCCGAACACTTGGAGGAAATTCGCCTGAAAATCGAATCATCATTCCCGCAAACCCAGCACTCGAGCAACGCCATCTCAGCCCCCAGCCCGACCACACGCCCCCTTCCCAAAACGACGACTGCCGCAGCCGTCCCCATCGCGATCACTCTCCACGCCAGCGCTGGCCCCTCGCTCGCCGATGCTCTCCCGCCCCTACTCTCACGCATCGCCCAGGAGATCACCCAAGCCTCAGCCGGAACCGTGAATGTAAAAATCAAGATCTCCGCCGGAAAATCTGAAATTACGGCTGAAGGCCCGCGCCCACTCGCACTCTGGCTTGCTGGAGCCACCCCCAACTCAAGCCGCACGGACGTCCGCTCGTTCACGACTTCATCCCCAGAAACTCTTCACCAACCGACGCTTCAAACAATTTTCAAATTGGTCTCCAGTCACCTAGCTAGGTCCGATGATTCACCAATGCCGACCACGGATTTGCCTGACGACGCCGATCCGAGCCTTGCCCTAGGCTCACAAATCTCACGCTCGGACTGGCAAAAATTTGCAAAATCCATGAACCAAGCGCCAAAAGTAGGCGAATAATTTCCGAATGAGACTAAGCTTCCCACAAGCCCAGACCTTTCAGCCTCAGCGGCCTACCACCATGCGCCTCCGATTTCTCAGCTCACTTCTCGCCATCGCACTCCCAGCCATGGCGCAAGACGCCGCCGCGCCCAAGGACCCCGAAGCTCCGCTGAAAAAGCCCTCGGTCGTCCAACTCGACGCTTCACGCTATCAAGTCGGCGAAGTGATCTTCGACCGCAAAAACCGCGAAATCCGCTTCCCCTGCACAGTCAATATGACCGCCGGCCTGCTGGAATACCTCGTCGTCCACGAAAACGGAAAACTGCACGAATCCCTCCTCGCGACACGCACCTCGCCCACCGACATCAACCTCGCCTTCACCCTCCTCCGCTACCCGCCTTCCAGGGAACTCTACCCTCTCCCCAACTCGACCGGTGGCGTCTCGGGCGATTTCCCCGTGGTTCCCGCCGACATCAAAGCCGCCGCCCGCGTGAAAATCGACGTCGAATGGCAGGAAGACGGCAAATCACGCCGCATGCCCGTCAACGACTGGATCCAACACGCAACAAAGACCACCGCCATGCCTCGCGGCCCGTGGGTTTACGGCGGCTCCGACTTCGAAGACGGAAAATTTGTCCCGGAAATCACCGGCGACATCGCCGCGATCTTCGTCATTGGATATTCACTCATCACCTACCCCGGCCAAGACAACAACGACGATACCGTTTGGCTCCCTTTCACGAAACGCATTCCAGATGAAGGGACAAATGTCACTGTCGTCATCGCTCCCTATTCAAACACCGCCACTCCGCTCGCCACGCCATGAAACTCCTCACCACTCTCGTCGCCCTCGGCACCGTGCTCAGCAGCAGTGCCCAGTCCCAAAATCTACGCTTCGAGTCGCTGAAGCAGGAAATCCGCCAATCGATTGCACGCGGCAACGAGTGGCTCAAATCCCAACAAAAGCCCGCCGGCCATTGGGACGACGCCGAGCTGCCTGCCTTCACCGCGCTCGTCCTCACCGCCGCCACGCGCGATCCCAATCTCGACCGCTCCGCACCCTACCCTGAGCACATCGAAAAAGGCTTCAACTGGCTCCTCGCCCAGCAAAAAGAAGATGGCGGCATCTACAACCGCGGCCTCTCCGTCTATAACACCGCCACCGCCGTCACCGCTCTCAGCTCCTCCGGCCGGGAAATTTACGAACCCGCCATCGTCAAAGCACGCAAGCACCTGATCAACAACCAGTGGGACATCGGCCAGAAAAAGGAAACCGACCACCCGAACGATGGCGGTGTCGGCTACGGCTCCAAACAAGACGAGGCGGACATGTCCAACACCTACCTCGCCATCGAGGCACTCGCCCTCTCGAAAAAAGTCATTGAGGACGGGAAACACGGCGAGCAACCCGATCTCGACTGGGACGCTGCCGTCACCTTCATCTCGCGCTGCCAAAACCTTGAGGAAACCAACGACAGCGACTGGGCCTCCAACGACCCGAAAAACAAGGGCGGCTTCATCTATGGCCCCGCCCAATCCAAGGCTGGCGAGGACTCACTCGCCGACGGTCGCACCGCGCTCCGCTCCTACGGCTCCATTTCCTACGCCGGCCTGCTATCCTTCATCTACGCCAAAGTCAGCGCAGACGATCCACGCGTCATCGCGGTGAAAGAATGGCTCGGCAAGAACTACACCATCGAGGAAAACCCACAAATGGGCGCACAAGGGCTTTTCTATTATTACCAAACCATGTCCAAGGCACTCACCGCCGCCAACATCGACAAACTGAAACTCGACGACGGCACTGAAGCCGACTGGCGCTCCGACCTCGGCGGCCGCCTCCTCGCCACCCAACGCGGCGACGGATCTTGGGCGAATTCAAACGGCCGCTGGATGGAGTCCAATCCCGTGCTCGCCACCGCTTACAACATCATGTCGCTCGAACAAATTTACCACTCGATCCCTGAAAAGTGACCGCCCGGCGCGGATTGCATGCTGAGGTCGCATCCTGCACCTCGTATGATGCCCTCGCACTGCCCAACAAGTGTGCTAACATAGCTTCCCACCACCTTGCTTGTGGGAGAAGCGGAGGAAACCGATTTAGGACACCACGGACGTAGATCCAGAGGGTCAGACAGGCCTCCGCCTCTCCTGCAGGCTACCCAATTCCGAGCCGCATCTTGGATCACCAGAATC
>JBEGOB010000138.1:0-33337 GCA_041182265.1 Verrucomicrobiota bacterium
GACGATGAGCGCTTCCTCCGCGGTGGGCGGGCGGGCCTCGCCGGAGCCCTCATCCCGGCAGACGTCGCAGGTGCCGCAGGTGCCAGCTTCATCCTCGCCGAAGTAGCTGAGAATCCATTGCTGGCGGCAGGTGCGTGAGTAGCACATTTCCACCATAGACTTGAGTTTCTCGCGGTCGCGACGGTCCTTTTCCTCGATCGCGGTTTCGTCGAGTTCGACTTGGCGTGTGAGGATGTCCGGCTTGAGCAAGCGCGTGCCCTTCATGCGCTTTTTGGGGATGTCGAAGCGCTCGGTGTAGCCGCCTCGGCCGAGGATGGACATGGCGCTGCCGACAGACATCGAGTTTTTTACGTCTGCGCCCTCGGCGATTTCATCGAGCGTGCGGTGGACCTCGTAGTCACGGTCCGCCTCGTTGAGGAGATATTGGTAAATGGCGCGAACGGTGGTGGCGCTTGGGTTTGCGCCATCGATGAAAAACTCCTGCGTGCGAGTGTCGGCGTAGTTGAAGAGCAGTTCGCAAAAGGCGTTTTCCCCGTCGCGTCCGGCGCGCCCGGCTTCTTGGTAGTAGGCTTCCACGCTGCCGGGGATTTCGTAATGGACGACGAAGCGGACGTCCGAGCGGTCGATGCCCATGCCGAAGGCGTTGGTGGCGACTGCGACGTCGGCCTTGCGGTGGATGAAGATTTCTTGGGCGCGCTCGCGGTCTTGGTCGCTCATGCCGCCGTGGTAGGCGACGCATTTGATGCCCCAGCTGGCGAGAGTTTCCGAGACGGATTCGACTTTTTTGCGGGTTGCGCAGTAAACGATGCCCGTTTTGTGCGCGGCGATGACCGCGCGCATGCGTTCGTCTTTTTGCGCGGCTTTATCGACGGCGGAAATGTTCAGTGAGAGATTGGGGCGGGAAAATCCACTGACGCGCTCGAAGGGTGCGCGCAGCTTTAGGACCGCGGAGATGTCATCGCGGACGATGGGGGTCGCGGTGGCGGTGAGTGCGACGCATTGCGGGCGGCCGATTTTCTCGAGTGATTTGCCGAGGCGGAGATAGTCCGGGCGGAAGTCGTGCCCCCATTGGCTGAGGCAGTGCGCCTCATCCACGGCGAAAAGTGAGATTTCGATGCCGTTGAGTGCGTTGAGAAAACTCTCGGCGCGGAAGCGTTCTGGAGCGACGTAAACGAGCTTCCAGCGCCCGGTGCGCATGCCGTCCAGGCGTTCTTTTTGCTCGGGCCAAGTGAGCGTCGAGTTGATCATGGTGGCGGCGATGCCGCGTGCGACGAGCGCGTCCACCTGATCTTTCATGAGGGCGATGAGTGGCGAAATCACCAAAGTCACACCGCCGAAACAAAGCGCGGGAATTTGGAAACAGAGTGATTTACCGCCGCCGGTTGGCATGACGACGAGTCCGTCGCGGCCGGAGGTGATTTCCTGGATGACCGCTTCTTGGCCTTCGAGAAATCCCGAAAATCCGAAATATCGCTTGAGCGCCTCGTGGGGCGTCATGACGAGAGGTTTCGATTGGGATGGGGAGTTTGGCATGTGCCGGGCGGGTGCTGAATCGCGGAGGCGTGGGGAGCGCTTCAATTTTTCGACCATTCTCAGAGCGTATGGCCCATGCGGAGGCGCTTCGTTTCCAGATATTTCTCGTTGTGTGGATTGGACGGCAGGCTGATCGGGATTTGGGTGACGATTTCCAATCCGTATCCTTCGAGGCCCACGACTTTTTTCGGGTTATTGGTGAGGAGTTGGATTTTGCGGACGCCGAGGTCGTGGAGGATTTGCGCGCCCATGCCGTAGTCGCGGAGGTCCGAGCCAAAACCGAGTTTTTCGTTGGCTTCGATGGTGTCGAGACCTTCTTCCTGCAGCTTGTAAGCGTGGATTTTCGCGGGAAGACCGATGCCGCGGCCTTCTTGGCGGAGGTAGAGGAGCACGCCGCCCTCGATGGAAATGCGCTCAAGTGCGGCGGCGAGCTGGCCGCCACAGTCGCAGCGCTGGGATTGGAAAACGTCGCCTGTCAGGCACTCGGAGTGGACGCGGACGAGAGTGGGTTTGAGTGGGTCGATGGTGCCTTTGGTGAGGGCGAGGTGGTGGCTGGCGTCGGTGGAAATGCGGTAAAGATGGCAGTCGAACTCGCCAAAGTCGGTGGGCATCTTGATCGTTTGCTCGCGTTGGACGAGTTTTTCCGAGCGTCTGCGGTATTCGATGAGTTGGGCGATGGTGCAGGCCTTGAGGTGATGTTGGGTTTGGTAGGCACCGAGTTGTCCGACGCGAGCCATGGTTCCGTCATCATTCATGATTTCACAGATGACGGCGGCCTTCGGGAGTCCGGCGAGGTGGGTGAGGTCGAGGGCGGCCTCGGTGTGGCCGGTGCGGCGGAGCACTCCGTCTGACACGGCTTGGAGTGGGAAAACGTGTCCGGGTTGGACGAAGGCGTCTGCCCCGACTGCGGGGTCGGCGAGGAGGCGGATGGTCAGGGCGCGGTCCGCAGCGGAGATGCCTGTGGTGACGCCGACGGCGGCATCGACACTCACGGTGAAGGCGGTTTTGTGGCCTTCGCGATTTCTGCGAGTCATTTGAGGGAGATCGAGTTCTTCCGCGCGCTCGGCGGTGACGGGGGCGCAGATGAGGCCACGGGCATGAACAGCCATGAAATTGACCATTTCCGGGGTGCAGAGTGAAGCGGCGCCGATCAGGTCCGCTTCGTTTTCGCGGTCTGGATCGTCAGCGACGATCACGAGGCGGCCGGCAGCGATTTCGGCGATGATTTCTGGGATAGGGCTGAAAACAAGAGGCGTGTCGGACATGATGGCAGATGAAAAAGGAGTGTGAAAAAGGGTTTCAGTTGAGCGTGGGATCGTCCGGTGCCTCGGCGAGAATCCGGTGGAGAGGAGAGATTTTGCCGAGGAGGGCAGCCCAGAGACTTTGGTCATGAATGTGGCCAAACAAGTCGGGTTGCGGGGGTGTGTGAATCCAAGAATTCTGTTGAATTTCGTTTTCCAGCTGGCCGGGAGTCCAGCCGGAATAGCCGATGAAGGCGCGGACGATGCGGCCCGGGCGCTGTGCCTGGACGGCGGCTTCAGCGGCAGAGATGCGGAGTGCCCAGCGGAGGCCGTTTTTTGGGCTCCACCAGAGAGCGGAGAAGGTGAGTTGATCGCGGGCGACGGGGCCGCCGTCGTGGACGGCGAGTTGGCGCAGCGCGATAAATTCATCATCGGGGAGGATGTCGCCGACGCTGTCCCCGGTCGGTTGGTTGAGGATCAGGCCGAAGGCACCGTCCATCGGCGCGTGCTCGGCGAGGAGGACGACAGAGCGGGCAAAAGTGCCATCACGCAACGACGGATCTGCCAAGAGCAGGCTGCCTTGGAGTTCGGGTGAAGTTTTCGGTGTGGATGAATCGCTGGCCACGGAGAAATCCTAGCGCCGTCGAATCCGTTCGCCAACCGTTGAATCGAGAGAATTCCATGCGCACTTGGTAGGGCTTGGAGATTCGAGGCTTGGCGGTGCAATTGTCTGGTTGCTGATGGCTTGAAATGCATGATCTGCGCGTGATCCGCGTAATTTTTCTCGTTGCATGGTTGTTGGGAGTCGCCTGTGCCGAGCCATTGATGGTGCGGGTGGTGGCGGCAAATTTGACGTCTGACAGGCATCAGACGTATTCGCCGGACAATTCGAATCACAGCAATCCCGAGGGGGCGGGAGCGCGGATTTTGAAGGCGCTGGAGCCAGATATCGTTCTGATTCAGGAATTTAACACAACGATTCCAATTCGGCAGTGGGTCAATCAGACCTTGGGTGAGAAATTCAACTTCATGTGTGAGGAGGGCATGCAGATTCCGAATGGGATCATCAGTCGCTATCCGATTCTTGCGTCGGGCGCTTGGGATGATCCGGTGTTGGATAACCGTGAATTTGCGTGGGCGAAGATCCGGCTGCCGGGAAATCGGGATCTTTGGGTGGTCAGCGTGCATCTTCACTCGAAGGGTGCGGAGTCGCGTGAGAAGCAGTCCGCAGCTTTGGCGAAGTTGATCCGGCGCCATGTGCCGAAGGGGGCCTTGTTGCTGGTCGGGGGTGATTTGAACACACGGCATACCGAAGAGGAGTGTTTTAAGAAGCTGTCCAAGGCGGTTGTGATTCCGAAGAATCTGCCGGTGGATCAATCCGGTGTGATTGCGACCAATGCGCCGAGAAATCGGCCTTACGACTGGGTTTTAGCCTCGGAGTTGCTTGAAAAGTCTGCGGTGCCCGTGCGCTTGGCGGGTCACGAGTTTCCAAGTGGCTTGGTGTTTGACAGCCGAGTTTTCACGCCGCTCGACAAAGTTCCGCCAGTGCAGTTGGGCGACAGCGGTGTGCAAAACATGCAGCACATGGCGGTGGTTCGGGATTTTCGCTTGGACGAGACGCCTTGATTTGGGCGAAATTTTGATAGCTGAAATCAACGAGCTGCGTAGATTCCGGCGTTCATGACTCGATTTTTCGCGAAGAGTTTTTGGTTTTTGCTGGCTCCGCTGCTTTTTGGCGAGGAGCGGGTGGAATTCAACCGCGACATCCGGCCGATATTCACCAAACATTGCACGGGTTGCCATGGCGGGGTGAAAGAGGCGGGGGGAGTTTCATTGATTGATCGGGGGAAGGCCTTGGCGGAGGGAGAGTCTGGGCAGCGGACGATTTTTCCGGGAAAACCTGCGGAGTCCGAGTTGGTGAGGCGCATTCGCAGTCGGGATCCGGATGAGGTGATGCCGAAGCCGAAGCATGGGCCACCCTTGGCGGAGCGGGAAATCGCGACGATTGAGCGCTGGATCGCGCAGGGTGCCGAGTGGCAAAGTCACTGGGCATTTGTCCCGCCGGTGGAGACGGAAATTTCGGGAATTTCTGATGATGGGTGGCCGAGTGTGCCACTGGACCGCTTCATTCTTAAGCGGTTGGATGAAGAGAAGCTCAAGCCTGCGGCGGAGGCGAGTCCGGAAGAGTGGCTGCGGCGGGCGAGCTTTGATCTCGTTGGCTTGCCGCCGACGATTGAGGAATTGGCGGAATTTCAAACGGCGTTTCAGAAGGATGCTGTGGCGGCGCGGGCGGCGGTGGTTGATCGCTTGTTAGGATCGGGCGGTTTTGGTGAGCGCTGGGCGGCGGTATGGCTCGATTTGGCGAGATTTTCAGACACGTATGGATTTGAGAAAGACCCGCACCGCGACATTTGGCCATTCCGGGATTGGGTGATCCGAGCCTTCAACGCGGACATGCCGTATGACCAGTTCACCATTGAGCAGCTCGCGGGGGACCTTTTGCCGAACGCGACTGCGGATCAGCGCCTAGCCACGGCATTTCATCGGAACACGCAGACGAATACCGAGGGCGGCACCGACGACGAGGAATTTCGGGTGGCGGCCGTCATTGATCGCGTGAGCACCACGTGGACGGCGTGGCAGGCGACCACGTTTGGCTGCGTGCAGTGTCATTCCCATCCGTATGATCCGATTGATCACGCCGAGTTCTATCAGTTTAAGGCGTTTTTCAACAGCACGGAGGATTGTGATCAGGACAATGATTTTCCGAAGATGAAAGTGGCGGCGGAGCCAGCGCAGACGGCGGAGGCCTCGTCCTTGGAGTTGTCGTTGCGGATTTTGCATGAGCAGTTGAATGGCGCGGGGAAAAGTTTGGCAGAGTCCGGTGCGGCTTGGCAGGCATTCACGCCGGATGAATTTGCGCCGAGCCATGGGAAATTAAAGATGACAGCGGACGGGACGATCCGGAGTGAGGGGACATTTCCGAAGGGCGCGGTGCATCGGGTGCTCGGGCCGGCGTCGGCATTCAGCGCGCTGCGCTTGAGGATTTTACCGGAGAGTGATGATCCGAAAAAGTGGCCGGAGCGTGGCTCGTGGGTTTCAAATTTTACGGTGCATCTCATTGATTCTCAGGGCGTGAAATCCGAGTTGCGGATGCGCGAGGTGTTTGCGGACCAGCTTGGCGGGCCATTTTTGCCGACGCCGGGCGGGAACGTGGGCGGTTTTCCTAAGTTAGAGGGACCGCGGTGGTTTGTTTTTGTGCCGGAAAATCCGGTGAATCCTGGGCCGGGCGCGCGCTTGGAAATTGCGATGAAGCAGAGTGGCGAGACTGCGGGGAATCAAGGGACGCCGGTTCGACGCTTTTCGTTAGAAATTTCCTCCAGCGCAGAGTGGACGCGTGTGGTCCAAGATGCCAACCGGCGGGCTTTGTTTGAGAAAAAGCAGGAGATGGAGGCGGTCTATCAGAAGATCAAGGGGGTGATGGTGCCGGTGATGATGGAAGGGCCGCCGCGTGAGACGCGTATTTTCGCGCGGGGAAACCGCTTGTCCAAGGATGAGGCGGTCAAGCCAGGGGTGCCGCAAGTGCTAGCAGGCAGTGCGGCGGCGGAGGGCATGAACCGTTTGGACATGGCGCGCTGGCTCGTCAATGGCGAGAATCCGCTGACTGCGCGCGTGATGGTCAACCGCTTGTGGGGCGAACTTTTCGGAGTTGGCTTGGTGAAGACGGCGGAAGATTTCGGCACGTCCGGAACGCCGCCGAGTCACCCGGAATTGTTGGATCATCTAGCACTGCGTTTTCAGGGTGCGCATGGTTGGTCGGTGAAGGCGATGCTGCGCGAGATCGTGCTGTCCTCGACGTATCGGCAGACGCACCGAGCGGCGCGAGAGCTTGTGGTGCGGGATCCGGAAAATCGGCTATTGGCGCGAGGGCCGCGCAACCGTCTGAGCGCGGAGATGGTGCGTGATCAGGCTTTGTCAGTTGCAGGATTGTTGTCGGGCAAGATGCACGGGCCGCCGGTGTATCCTCCGCAACCGGAGGGAGTTTGGAGCTCCGTTTACAATGGGCAGAAGTGGAATGAGTCCAAAGGGGAGGATCGTTACCGGCGCGGGATTTATACTTATTCCAAGCGGACGAGCGGCTTTCCTGGTTTTCTAACCTTCGATGCGCCGAGTCGTGATTTGTGCAGTGCGCGCCGCTTGGTGAGCAATACACCTTTGCAGGCGCTGGTGACTTTGAATGATCCGGCGCACATTGAAGCGGCGCAGGGCTTGGCGCGGCGGATGCGCGGGCACGCGGGCGAGTTGCCGGCGCAGCTAGCCTTAGGCGTGCAAGTCTGCACCCAGCGGCTTGCGACTGCGGAAATGATCACGGAGTTGTCCTCGCTGCATGCTGATTTGGTGGAAGAATACCGGCGGAGTCCTGCGGAATCCGCGAAGTTGGGCGAGAGCCCGGAGCTGGCCGCGCTGGTCATCGTTGCCAACACCATTCTCAATCTTGATTCAACTCTCACTCGTTAGAACCTAGTAAATTTATGAATCCCGACGTTTTCGCGAGGCTCCAGCACACGCAACTTCAACATCTGACGCGGCGGCATTTCCTCTCGAAATGCACCACGGGCTTGGGGGCGATGTGGTTGGCGGGTTCGGCGGGACGCGCATGGGGTGCTTCCGGCCCTTTGAAGAAAGATCCGGCCAATCCGCTGGCTCCGGATTTATCGCAGTTTGCGCCGAAGGCGAAGCGTGTGATCTATCTGCACATGGCGGGCGCGCCGTCGCAGCATGAGTTGTTCGACTACAAGCCGGATTTGGTGAAGCTGAATGGCAAGGAGTGCCCGCAGGAATTTTTGGAAGGGAAGCAATTTGCCTTCATTCAAGGGGTTCCTAAGATGTTAGGGCCGCAGTATCCTTTTCAGCAACATGGGCAGTCCGGCGCGTGGGTGTCTGACCGATTGCCGCATTTTACCTCGGTGGTGGATGATGTTTGTTTTGTAAAGTCGATGCATACGGACCAGTTCAATCATGGTCCGGCGCAGTTGTTGGTGCATACCGGGAGCCAGAATTTAGGTGCGCCGTCGATCGGGTCTTGGGCGACGTATGGTCTGGGCTCGGAGAACCAGAATTTGCCGGGTTTTGTGGTTCTGACATCTGGCGGGAAAAACCCGGATGCCGGCAAGTCGGTTTGGGGGTCTGGCTACTTGCCATCCGTCTATCAGGGAGTGCAATGCAGGTCGCAGGGCGAGCCGGTTCTCTATCTGGATGATCCTGCGGGGATCACGCGTCCGGTCCGCAGGCGCTCTTTGGATAGTTTGGACCGCTTGAATCAAAAGATTGCGGAAGACATCGGGGATGCTGAGACGGTGACGCGGATTGCGCAGTATGAGATGGCCTATCGGATGCAGATGCATGCGACGGATGCGTTTGATTTGAAGCAAGAGTCGGAGGCGACGCACCAAGCGTATGCGACTGAGCCGGGTAAGGAGTCGTTTGCGAACAATTGTTTGTTAGCAAGGCGTTTGGCGGAGCGGGGTGTGCGTTACATCCAGTTGTTCCATTGGGGGTGGGATGCGCATGGTGCGAGTGCGGGCGAGGCCTTGAATAGTGGCTTTAAAGATCGTTGCAAAGAGGTGGATCAGCCGATGACCGCGCTGTTGAAGGATTTGAAGCAGCGTGGTCTGCTAGAAGATACTTTGCTTGTGTGGGGCGGGGAGTTTGGGCGGACGCCGATGTTGGAAAACCGTGGAGGGAATGATAATCCGTTTGTGGGGCGGGATCACAATCCGGGTGGGTTTACGATTTGGATGGCGGGTGGCGGGGTCAAACCGGGGATTTCCTATGGCGAGACTGATCCCATCGGCTACGAGGCGCTCCGTGACAAGGTTTCGGTGCATGATTTGCATGCAACGATGATGCACTTGATGGGCTTTGATCATGAGAAGCTGACTTACCCGTCGCAGGGAGTGGAGCAGCGTTTGACGAACATCACCAAGACGGGGATCAAGGTGGTGCGCGGGATCATGGCTTGAGAGGTGATTCGCGGGGTGTTCGGCATTGTTTGTGCTAGTTGCGTTTTTTCATTTTTCGGCAAGCTAACACGATGAGTCTGAACCCGCAGAGGACGATTGATGAGTTGAAGGAATTGCGCGCATTGACGGGCGATGCGGATGGCGCGCAGCGAGTCGCGTTTACGGAGAGTTGGGAGAAGGCGCGGGTGTGGTATCGGGGTTTAGTGGGTGATTTACCGGTGGAGGTGCATGTGGATGAGGCGGGAAATTTGTGGACGACCCTGCGTGGGGAATCTGAGCAAGCGCTGTTGATTGGGGGGCATTTGGATTCGGTGCCGAACGGTGGGTGGCTGGATGGGTGTTTGAATGTGTTGGCGGGACTTGAGATTTTGCGGCGGATTTATGCTGAATTTCCCGGGCGGCCGCCGGTGACGGTGCGTGTGGTGGATTGGGCGGATGAGGAGGGGGCGCGGTTTGGGAAAAGTTTGTTTGGGTCGTCGGCCTGTTCGGGAAATTTGGAGATGGATGAAGCACGCGGTTTGGTGGATCGCGATGGAATCAAGTTGCCGTCAGCTTTGGCGGCATGTGGGATTGATTTTGAGCAGGTGAAGCTGAGCGGGCGTGAGTTGGAGGATGCAGCGGCCTACATTGAACTGCATATTGAGCAGGGGCCGGTTCTGTTGGATATGGATTTGGCCCTAGGTGCGGTTTTGGGGACATTTGGAGTGGAGCGGCATGCCGTCGAGTTTCACGGGCAAGCGGCGCATTCTGGGAGTACGCCGATGAAGCGGCGGCGAGATGCGTTTTTGGCGGCGGCCAAGATGGGTGTGGAAATTTATGATATTGCGGAGCGGAGTGGGCAGGGGGTTTGCACGATTGGTGCTTGCGTGACTCGACCTGGGATTGTGACCAGTGTGGTCGAGGACTGCCGGATCACGTTGGACCAGAGGCACTTGGATGAGAGTGCCTTGGCGCGGATGTTGGGAGAGGCGCAGGAGGCGAGTGAGCGTTTTGCAAAGGATGGCGGGGTGAGCGTGGCGTGGGAGCGTCTGTGGCAGATTGCGCCGCGGCCATTTCATCCGGAATTGGTGGATTTGTGTGATGCGGCGATTCGTGAGACCTGCGGAGTTTCCCACCGTCTGCCATCAGGGCCCTTGCATGATGCTGCGGAAATGGCGGCGGTGGGTATTCCAACGGTGATGATGTTTGTGCAGAGTCTGCATGGGATCAGTCACAATAAGATCGAGGACACCAAGGAAGAGCACTTGACTGCGGCGGTGGTGGCGTTTGATCGCTTGGCCACCAAGGTGATGGAGTGGATGCTGGCGTCAGTCGCGAAGGCCGATGAAGTCGTAAACAAAGGCGTTGCTGAGGAATCCTGAGCCGCCGGAGCCGCTGATATTTTCGAGGGTAAGAGAATTTTCCCCAGCGTTGAATGCGGATTTCGGGATCCGGATTGAGTGGACGTGATCGAAGCCGCGGTGGATGCCGAAGGTGATGCTGCGGCTGTCATAGGTGCGTGGTGCGGCCGGAGCGCGGTGGGTCCAGCGGTCATTGACGCGGACGATCGGGCGTGAGGCGAACTGGGAAACGGTGATGCCGATTTCAAGGTCGCGGTCCTTGATTTGTGATGGTTTGAGAGAGAAAACGATGCGGTTGCGATTGTTGATGTCCCGCCACTGGATCGCGGGGAAGTCGCTGAGATTTTTCGGAACAGGCTCGCGGATGTTGAAGGTGAGCGGTCCCCAAGCTTGGTGGCGCTTGTCGGATGGATGCATGTCGCTCATTTTGCTCGCGTTACGGAAGCCTTGCGGAGTGCCGTCTGGGAGGCCAAGCCGCCAGAGGTAAGAAGGCAGGCCGGGGTCTTGCAACTGGACGGATGCGGTGTCGGCGTGGGTGACGGTGACTTGAGTTTCGGCCACGGCGAGCTCGTTGCGCATCAGGCGGAGCGAGTAGGTTCCGGGTTTCATGGCCGTGCTGGTGAATTTTCCGTTGGCGTCGATGCGTGTCCAGTATTGCGCGATTTCGTTGGAAAGGTAGGCGGTGTAGGGGACGCCGGGTAGCAGGCGGGTGGCCGTGCCGGTGACGCGCCCGCGCTGGCTGACCCAAGCGCGGAGTCCGAGATCCTTCATCCAGTTCATGGCAGGCATGGCAGGCGGCGGGCCCTCTGTGAAACATAGCGCATACGGGCCGTGGAGTTGGTCCTTCCGGAAGGGTTCGGTTTGGGCGTGGCCGGAAAACATGTAGAAGTAAATTTCCTCGGTGTCGCCAGCGGTTTGGCTGTTGATATCGCGGAAAAATGGGCCGCCAGATGAGCTTTCGTAGGAACCGATGGCAAAATAGGCGCCAATTTTATCTCCGCGCGAACCGTGGATGGCGTCGTCGATAAAGCGGACGGCGGAGTAGAATTTCGAGTGCGTGTTGCCGTTGGGGTGGATGAAGATATCCTTGCCTTCGATGATTTTCGATGAGGTGTTGTCGTTGGGTCTGGCGATGTTCCCGCGATTGAGGACGCGTGAGTCAAGACGCGCGATGAAGCGCATTTCGCCGGGATGCGGGCATTTTACAGCCCATGTGGCCATGAATACGGCGGGAGAGCCTTTTTGAAATGCGTAATAGTGGACGAGTTCCGGTTTTTCGACGGTGATGAGAATCCTGTCTTGGCCGAAGCTGCGCGAGGTGACGGAGGAGTTGCCGAAGCCAGAATTGATGTGCGAGCCGCGCGAGTTTTTCTGGAGTTCCGTGTCGTTGACGCGGATGGACTGGAGGTTGCCGTTGGCCTTATTGACTTTGACGACGACGGCGGGGGTGGATTCGCAGTCGATGGTGAAAAATTTTGCGTCTTCGGTGAGGGCAAACTTGGCCTGGACGGCGTGGAGCGTGAGCAGAAGTGAGAGGAGAATTTTCAAGGAAAGGAACCGATCTTGCGCGGTGTATGCCGGGTGATTTCTCAGCGGCGGCATTTTTCAAGCAGGCCTGCGAGGAACCAAGTGATTTGTGCGAGGGCGTCGGCGTGGACGGACTTTCCAAGCGGCGCGAGGTCTTCGCGGCACTGAGCGAGGAGTGCGAGCGCGGTATCCACGGCGCTCTCGACAGCTCCCTCGTATTCGGCGATGCCGAGGAGGACTGGAAGGTCGAGGGTTTCTTGGGCGAGAATGCGTTTGGTGAGCTTGGTGCGCTGCGCCTCGGTGGCGGAATCGAGTAGATTGAGGATGGGCAGGGTGAACTTGCCTTTGATGAGATCGGTGCGGAGAGTTTTACCGACAACTTCCTCGGAGCCGACGAGATCCAGGCAGTCGTCGTAAATTTGATAAGCCGTGCCGAGTTTCATGCCGTAGCTGTGGAGGCGCGCTTCAGTTTCCGCATCGAGTCCGGAGAGATTGCCCGCGAGCGAGGTCGCCGCAGCGAAAAGCGCGCCAGTTTTCATTTCGATGACGCGGAAATATTCAGCCTTGGTGAAGGTGAGGTCGAAGCGGCGTTGGGTTTGGATGATTTCACCTTGGCAGACTTCGCGTGCGGCGTTGCCGACTTTGCGACAGATATCGATGCTGTTGAAATCGGTGGCGAGAGTGAGAGCGTGTGAGAAAAGGGCATCTCCGAGGAGGACGGAGAGGGCGTTGCCCCATTTCGCATTGGCGGTGGGGACCATCCGGCGCGTGTTGGCCCCATCCATGATGTCGTCATGAACGAGAGTTGCCATGTGGATGAGTTCGAGAATAACGCCGATTTTTAGGTGGTCGTCCGTGACGCCGCCGCTTGCACCGCCGATTAGAATGGCGAGCGCGGGACGGATTCGTTTGCCGGATGTGTTGCAAATGTAGGCGACGTAGGGCTCTACGGCGGGGTCGAAACCGCGCACCTGTTCGCGGATGGAAACTTCCACGCGCTCCAGCTCGGGGCGGACGAGTTCGAAAGGAAAAAGGTCGCTGCGGGACGGCTGGGTGGTGGTGGCTGCCATGGTGGTGAAATCTGCGACAAACATCCACAGACTTTCCAGTCAGGCAACCCGGATATTTATAAGAGCTTGAAAGAAGGCGCTAAGTTGGGCGTTTTGATGACAAATGAAGATAAAGAATGGAATTCTCTTGGGCTTTTGGGTTCTTAACACCGGGGTGAACGGGGAAATCGCGGGCTATCCGGATGGACCCAAGCTGCCAGGGCTACCCTATTCGGTCCATGATCCGGCACGGCCGCAGCCCCCTGTCGTCGAGACGGCTGGGGCAGTTGTCGTCAAACCACCATCGGATGCGATTGTTTTGTTCGATGGCACATCACTCGATGCATGGTCACCGGGGTGGGTGATCAAAGAGGGTGCGATGCTTGCAACCGACAAGGATATCCAATCGAAGCAGTCGTTTGGTGCGATTCAGATGCACTTTGAATGGCGTTTGCCTGCAGGTCGGCGCGTGGAAGGTCAGACAGGTGGGAACAGTGGCGTTTTTCTGATGGGGATGTACGAGGTCCAGGTGTTGCAAAGCCATCAAAACCCGACGTATCCGGATGGTCAGGCGGGTGCGATGTATGGTCAATTCCCGCCTTTGGTCAATGCGACTTCGGCTCAAGGCGAGTGGCAGAGCTATGATTTGACGTTCGTGCCGCCGGTGTATGAGGCGGGAAAAGTTGTGACCCCGGCCAAGCTAACTTTGTTTCACAATGGAGTCGTTGTGCAGAATGGAGAGTCCTATTTGGGGCCCACTCAACACCGAAAACTCGCGGCTTATCCCGCTTCTCATCCTGAAGCAGGGCCATTGAGATTGCAGTTTCACAAGGATCCCATGGAATTTCGCAATATGTGGGTGAGGCCGCTTGGTAAAAGGGATTGATAAGTCCTGATTGAATTTTGCAAGAGGGCTTCACGAAAAAGGCCGGGCGGGATGTTCCCGTCCGGCCTCTTTTTAGGTCAGTTGCCCATCAATCTTTGATGTCCAAGGCGGCGTATTCGCCATCCTTGCGGCGGTAAACGATGGTTAAGCAGTGACGGCGTGCACTTTTGTAGAGGACGAATGGGCGGTCGGAGAGTTCCAACTGCATGATTGCGTCTTCTTTATACATGGTGCGGATTGCGTAATTTTCCGGATGGACAATGAATGGGACCGGCTCTGTATCAGAGCCTTCTGGGTGATCGAGCACCTCTTCCGTGAAGAAGCGTTCTTCCAAGTGCCGGATGGATTCATTGCGATGTGGGCGGTGTTTCTTCATCAAGCGCGTCTTGTGCTTGCGCATCCGACGAGCGATTTTCTCGATGGTTTCATCAAGAGCGGCATACATGTCTTTGCCCTCGGTGTGCGCCTCGATGGTGATGTGATTGGCGCAAAAAAGAATGATTTCGGCAATGTGCCGGTTTTTTTGGACGTCGAGAATGACCTTGGCCTCAATAATTCGCGGGTAGTCGAGATGCAGGCCGGCGATCTTCTTTTGCGCGTGGTCGCGCAGGGCATCAGTCACTTGCTCGTGTCGGACCGTAATGGTGATCGGCAGATTGACGTTGGCAGTTTGCATGGTGGGTAATGGTTTGTGTTTTGGGGTGAACGGATGGCAGTTCTAACTGCCTTATCCGTCTGTAACATTGAACCATATTTCTGAAGAACGCTATGCTGTTCTTCGGAAAAGTTGCGCATCGACTCGCAGCGAAGATAAATCGTCCGGAAATGACGCTGAATAGGCGTGTGGCTTTGACTCAGCGGGGGCGGGTGAGCTCCTCGAAGCTGGGAGTTTTCTCATCCAAATGGCCCGGGCTGATGTCGCCGTCCGGTCTTGCGTCGGAGTAAAGCTCTTTGAAATTATCCACAGGCTTGGTGACTGGGCCGCTGATTTTCAGTGTGATCCAACGGAATCCGTCGCGAGGCTCGCTGAACATGGCGTCGAGTCGGACGTCCTTGGAGGAGGCGATCATCGCTTCCGCGATGCCGACTTCCAGTTCGCCGGATACATTTTGGTTTGCGGCCAAGGTCAGGTCGCCGCGGATGGCCATCCGGCCTTTACTTTCCAAGTTGAGATTGCGAAGGCTCAGCGTGCCGGTCTCACGGAGGAATGTGCCGGTGGCGTCGCTTTCGAAGGTGGGGCGCTCATACCAAACGTCGTCCAATGCACGTGATAGTCCGAAGAGAAAGGGGAAGGCGTTCACCTCGATGGAGGAGGTGGGTGATACGTGGAAGGCCACTTCGAGTTTCGGTTGTGCCTGTGTTTTTGGGTAAAATGTGAATTGGTTCGAGTCATCCACGGAGACCGAGTCCACCTTGCCGAAAATTAGCCGACCCATGGCGGGGCCGGAGATTCCGGTGAGTTCAAACGCTGACATCTGGACTCGGAGGCTGGAAAGTTGTTCGGGTTGGTAAGGTGTGATCGTGCCGGCGAATTCTAGGAATCCGAGATCGTCGTTTTCACTGAGAACGCGAAGTCCAATGATGTCGACCTCTCCGTCGTGGAATTCAATCATCGCGCGATCCATCATCAATTTGGGCCATCCGGAGACGGCGAGCTCGCCGCGATAGAGGCTGAGTTGCGGGTGTCCATTGACATTGTCGGGATCGAGAGAAGCCTCAGATTTGAACAGACGAATGGCAGGAGGCAGTCCATTTTCCAGAGTGACATTCAGGGCTGGCACTCGGAAGCGGTTGAATAAGATCGGTTTAGCGTTTTCCTGGATGGAGGCCGTGGTGAGAGGTTCGGAAGGATTGGGAAGGCGGAGTGTGAGGAGTCCTTCAGCGGCGATCATATCTTCGCCGCTCAAGCCTTTGCCGAAGAGTGAGGAGGGAGAGATTTGCGAGGCGATTCCGCGGAGGTTGAGGCTTTTGAGGATATTGCCTTCAGGCCAGTCGAGGATGAGTCGTTCAGCATTGGCAGATTTCGGGTTTACCCGGAATTGTTCGAGTTCGACATTTGCCTTGGTGGCTTTGATGATGCTTTGGACGACTGCCTCGCGGAAGGGGAGGCTGTTTGCGTAAACCATGGCGGCTCCGATGGCCAAGGCTGTGACAAACATGAGCATTAGGACCGAAGAAATCTGAATGATGCGCACTCTCCGTGTGCGCTTTTGTTCGTCCCTGAGGGGTTGGCTGCTGCGGCGTTTGCGTTTCCGGACGCGGACGACTTGGGTGCCATCTGGGCGAGTGATAAGTTCTCCATCCTCGGGGGAGCTGTCAGATTTATTTTTCAGGCGGTCCATCATTTCATCGATGGAATACCTTTCCGGCTCACTTGGTGCAGCAGACATTGCAGGGGAATTCGGGGGCGGTGCGGGAGGGTACAGTTACGAAAGGCGATGCCACTTTCAGCGGTCGCGGTATGGACGGCCAGTCGGATCCATGAGTTCCACGTTCACGAAGAAAATGATGGCGGTGGATGTGGACTGAGAGGCCTTGGATTGGAACAAGCGTCCCAGAATAGGAAGGCTACCGAGGATTGGGGTTTTGTCCTCAACATTTTGCACGCGATCCTGCATCAAGCCACCGATGACCACGGTTGATCCGTCTGCGACGTCGATGGTGGAGGAGAGCGATTGTTTGCTAAAAACGGGCATGAGAATGGTGTTGTCAGTGACCGTTGCCGTTTCAGGTCCGAGGAGGCCATCCACTGTGGTATTGATGGGGCTGCCGTAGTTAACGAAGCCGTCAAAGTCGTTGAAGGTCGGGCTGAGAGTGACGCTCACGTATTGCTTGTTTTCATCCACGACAGGGAGGACCTCCATGGTGATGCCGACATCCTTGGTTTCAAAGGCAGTGGGTGTGGCTGGGGTGACGGGGGTGATGTTTCCGCTGGTGATGCCCGTGCTGTTGGGGAGTTCCGGGGGCTCGTATTCTGTTGCGTAGATAAACTCGCGAACCATGCTGATGGATGAGGCTTGGCCGCTGCGAGTGACCACTGCGGGCTTCGCAAGCATATCCACGCCTTTTTTCTGATTCAGGCCACGCATCAAAGTTTGCACGGTAGTATCGGTGAAAATGCCGCTAATGCCGAGGACTCCAGGTGCGCGGTCGCTGGCTTGGCGACCTCTTTGGTCGTTGATGAGATTGTCGAGCGAGTTGCTGCTGATTGCAGTGTCACCACTGCGGTTGCCGCCGGTGATAGGATTGCGAGTGGTGGTGTTCGCAGGGAGTTCGATATCTCCGAGGTCAGAACCATTCCCGGCTGTTCCGCCGGATAAATTGTATTTGGCGGAGCCGGGAACCCAGCTAGGGCCACCGAATCCGAAATCGTCGAGAATCCAGTCGTAACCGAGTTCTTCGAGGCGGTTTTGTTCGACACGCATCATGGTGACACGAACTGCGACCATGACTGGTTCTGTTTTGGTGACCGCCTCAATGATTTGTGAGATGTAGTCTTGATTGAGAGGCGTGTTGATGACGCGGAGCGTGTTGGTGGAAGGCGTGTAGTTGGCTGAGGCACCGTCTGGAAAAGAGACTCCTTGGGTGGCGAGTGCTTCTTGGGCACCGAGGCGTTTTGCGAGCAGTCCGCCGCTTGCGGGGGCTTCGCCAAATGGATCTGCGGCAGCTTCCTCCTTGGGACCGTTGCTCATGCTGCTGATGAAGTCAGGGGGCACGCGGTAAGTCCGGGTGACAAGCTCAGCGGATTCAGATCCTGTTGGAGAGATAATCACCGAGAAATCGTCCGTGGTAAACGAAGTTTTTGTGATGTCAGTGATGTAGCGAAGTGCTTGTGAAAGCGGGACTTGCGAGAGTTGAAGGTCGAAGCGAGCGTCGCGGATCCGAGTTGCGGTGGGCGAGTCTGGGGCACCGAGATTGACTGCGAAATTGACGCCTTTGCGGTCAGGATCAGACTCGAGAGTATCATTCTCACGGGCACGAAGGCTGAGGAAATCGAGAGCTTCTGAGAGAGATGCTTGGTCCAGCGCGATTTTAGGAATGATGATCCGATCGATTTTGTCCCTGAGGGCGACTTCGTTGATGGCATTGGAGTCGTTATCAAGGGAGCCGAGTGAGGGGTCTTCGTCGAGTGAGGGAGGCTGAATTTCCCAAGCGGAAGCCACTTCAGCGAGCATTTCAGCCTTGGCGTGGTCGTAGCCGGCGGCCGCGGCTTGGCTTTTGGCCATGGAGACTTGTTCCATGCCACGGCGAGCAGCGGTGTTGGTGGGATCGATGCGAATCACCGTTTCATAGAGAGCGGTGGCTTCGTCGAGTTTTCCCAAGTTGAAAGCGGCTTCTGCGGTGTAAAGCGTGCGTCGCACTTCGTCCATGTCTGCAACGTGTTCGGCAGTGAGGGCGGGATTGGTGCGGATGGGGTCGTTCAGCTGCGCGAGGAATGCGAGGGCACCGGGATTTTTTGGTGCGACGGAGGGGGCCAGCACTTTTTCGACGGCGGATTTTGCCGCAGCGATGTCACCTTTGCGGGAGAGAACGCGGGCCTGCTCGACTGAGGCTTGGGCGTAGCGCTCGGTTGCGGCGGCGTGGAGATTGGTGGCTTCAGGAGAGATTAAGTCTCTAGCGCCTGCGTAGGCCTCCACGGCATCCGCGTAGCGGCCAGATGTGTAGGACTCATCGCCTTTTTTCAGCAATTCGCGTGCTTCTTCAGCGGCGATTTTAGGATTTGCGGAGTCCGAGCTTGAAGGATTTTTGCCGGTGGGCGGTTCACCCGCTACCAAGGGCGAAATCAAGCAGGCGGACGCTAGAAGTGCGGCGCGGCCACGGAAAAGGGTAGTGGGTTTGGGAGTCTCCATGCGAAGGGTTGGGCGGTTTATAGAGCCCAGAAACGGGGAGGGTAAGCGTAAAATCCGGAAAAATCATCTTTTTGCATGCCATGGAAACTCCAATTGCTCCTCAAAGCGACGGCGGCGGGTCGTTTGGGCGCGAAAGCGTGAGGTGATCCGTGCGCCGATGATTTTTCGAACCTTGTCCAAGATTGGAGAAATAGTGTTCATGCGTGGAGTGTTCGCATGAACTCAATCCGTGTCAAGCTAGGGATTTAAGGAATTTTTTGGGAGGCCAGTTGTTGTTTGGCTAGGATTGTATCTTGTTGGATTTGAGCGCGTAAGGCATCGAGTGACGAGAATTTGATTTCTGGGCGGAGGTGTTCGACAAACTGGATTTCGAGTGATTGCCCGTAGAGGTCGCCGGAAAATCCGAAGAGGTGCACTTCGAGTGAGTGGCTGTGGCCATCCACGGTTGGGCGGATTCCGAGGTTGGCGACACCGTCGAGGGATGCTCCGTTCGGCAGGTGGGCGCGGATGGCCCAGACGCCGTCGGGCGGGAGTTGTGCATCGGGACAGGCGAGATTGGCCGTGGGGAAGCCGAGGGTTCGGCCTAATTTTTGACCTTGGACGACCGTTCCGCAGACTCGGTAAGGGTGCCCGAGCATTTTTTCAGCGGCTTTGATATTGCCATCGCGGATGGCTTGGCGGATGCGCGTGCTGCTGACGCGCTCGCCGTCGAGCATGACGGGAGGGACGGCTTCGAGGTTGAATCCTCGGTGTGCGGCTTGTTGTCTCAGGAATGAGAGATCACCGCTGCGGTTCCGGCCAAAGCGCCAATCCTCGCCGACGGCGATGGTGCGGACGGGGGCGGTCGTGAGTTTTTCGATGAATTCCGCGGCGTCCATTTTCGCGAATTGCTCGTCGAAGTGGAGAGGAACAAAGAGCTGAATTCCGAGTTCTGCGACGACGCGTGACTTGTGGGCGAGAGTGTCCAAGAAGGCAGCGGGAGCTTTATTGGGGGCGATGACGCGGATGGGATGCGGATCAAACGTGATGAGGCCTGCGATTCCGCCGTCGCGTGCGGCGGCTTGGACCGCGCGGTGGATGACGGCTTGGTGGCCGATGTGAACGCCGTCGAAGACCCCGAGAGCGAGGTGCAGCGGGGTTCCTAATAAGGGCAGGTCTTCCAGGCGGTTACGTGTCAGCACGTGCCTGAGATACGGGGGAGAGAGTGGTGCATCAAGTCCTATGGCTTGTCACAGCCACACCCTTTTCCGCAGCCCGACTTCTTTTTGGGACGTGCGAGGCGGACGAGAACGATGATCAGAGTGAGGGTGACCACTCCGATGGCGACAGGTGTTTGCCAGTCCATAATTTTTTAGAATCCGATGAGTTTACCTATTTGAAACACGATGAGAGAAGCTGCGTAGGCGAAGGCCGTCATGAATCCAAACTGCGCGGCCGCCCATTTCCATGAGCCGGATTCGCGGGCGACGACCGCCGTTGTTGGGAGGCACTGTAGGGCGTAAACGAAGAAAACCAACAGGGAAATGAGAGAGAGAGTGGTGAAGATCGGGCGGCCATCCGGCCATTTCGCAGCGGTGAGACGGTCGCGGAGTGCGTTGCGCGTTTCAGTTTCGTCATCCGATTCCTCGACGCGGTAGAGGATGGCCATGGATGAGACGAAGACTTCGCGTGCGGCGAATGAAGTGAGGATAGCAGTGCCCATGCGCCCGTCGAAGCCGAGGGGTTTTACGATCGGCTCGATGACCGCGCCGATGCGGCCCATGGCGCTGTGTGCGAGTGCTTCAGCCTCGTCTGAGGAGTCCGATTTCGGGTAAGTGCTGAGTGCCCAGAGAAGGATGGAAAGGGCGAGAATGAGGGTTCCCGCCTTATGGACGAAGGACCATGCGCGGGCGAGGACATGCTTCAAAATGTAGCTCCACTGAGGGGCGCGGTAGGGTGGGAGTTCCAGCAGGAAATGGCCGGGGCTGATATCCTCGCCAAGCCGTCCGCGGAGGATTCTAGCGACGACGAGTGCGGTGATGGTGCCGAGAGCGTAGATGGAAAACAGCACGAGAGCTTGTTTCCAAGTGCCCTCGCCTTCGTGCAGGAGGAGGGGGACGATGAGGAAATACACGGGAAGTCGCGCGGAGCAGCTCATCCATGGGGCGACGAAAATCGTGACCAGGCGTTCCTTGGCGGAGTCGATCGTGCGGGTGGCCATCACGCCGGGAATGGCGCAGGCGTATGAGCTGAAGAGTGGCAGAAAGGCTTTTCCGCTGAGACCGGCCTTGGCCATGACGCCGTCCATGAGGTAGGCGGCGCGCGCCATGTAGCCGGAGCTTTCCAGCAGGCCGATGAACAGGAAAAGGAGGACGATTTGCGGGAGAAACATCAAGACACCGCCGACGCCGCCGATCACACCGTCCACCACGAGAGAGTTCAGATCTCCCTCGGGGATGAGAGTTCCGACGCGTTCTCCGAGCCAGAGCTGTGCGGACTCGATCCAGCCCATGGGAATTTCAGCGAACGAGAAAATCGCCCAGAAGACCGTGAAAAATGTGGTGATTAGAGCGAGCCAGCCGAGGACTGGATGGAGGAGGAAAGAGTCGATTTGGTCCGAAAGCGTTTGCTGGTGGGCCTCTGGGCGACGAGCGGCGAGTGCGCAGAGGCGGTTGATGAATGCCCGGCGCTGTGCTTCAGGGTCCGTGTTTTGAGTGTTCCATGAGGCCTCCGAGGCGGGCGGGAAGGGGAAGCGGAGTGCTTGTTTGAGTTCGACGACGCCTTTTTTGGCATTCGCCTGCATGGGGACGACGGGGATTCCGAGTTCCTCTGAGAGTTTTGCGGGGTCGAGGCGGAGTCCTGAGCGTTCCGCGACGTCCACCATGTTGAGTGCGAGGATGCAGGGGATTCCAAGTTCGATGACTTGGAGTGCGAGTTGGAGGTGGCGTTCGAGATTGGAAGCATCCACGACGCAGACCACCAGATCGGGCTTCGGTGTGTTGGGGATGGAGCCGTTTAGGGCATCCAGCGCGACTTTTTCATCGGGAGAATTGGCTTGCAGCGAGTAGCAGCCCGGCAGGTCGAGCACGCGGAGTTTGCGGCCGTGGGGAGTGAAGGTTTCGCCGGATTTCACGGCCACCGTGACGCCGGCGTAGTTTCCGACGTGTTGGGCGGTGCCGGTGAGTGCGTTGAAAAGTGTGGTTTTTCCGGCGTTGGGATTGCCGATGAGCGCGATGGTAGCGGGGGCTTCGGAAGCTTGGGACATGGGGGAAATTCGTGAGAGAATTCAGCCCACGGGAGCGACGAGGATCTGTTCTGCCAATTCACGGCTGATGGCCATGCGAGTTCCACAGATGGAGCAGATCAAATTTCTACCGCCGGCGATTTTCCGCACTTGGAGTTGTTCGCAGAACCCAAGGTCGCGGAGGCGGTCACAGCTTGGGCCGCTCAAGACACGGATTTGTACATCACAGCCGACCTTGACCTGGTTGAGGGTCATTGCGCTGTCGATTTTCAGATCGGCTGCAAGGGCGTGTGGCATCTAAGAGGAAGATCGGTAAATGAGAATCGTTTGCAACAGGAAAACCGATTAAATTCTAAAATGTTTAGGAAACCTGTTGTTTGAAGTTACGGCGCCGAGGAGGCGGATCGATCGACAATTTGCGATTTGAGCGGGAAAATTGCGACGTTTACGGGGTTTGCGACGAGCATCGAGGTTGGAGCTTGGGCAGGTTCGGGAAAACCGGTGAGTCGGAGAGGGTTGGTGGACCACGCCGTGCAGCGGGCGGCACTGATCTGGTAAGGGGCGTGATGGACGCGCCCGGTGAGGAGTTGGCCGTTTTTTCCGGATGAAAATAGGGTGTATCGCTCGACGAGAAAGGCATCGAGCGAACCATTTGTCGCGGCTTGTGCGTGGGACGGTGCTTCGTATTGGAAGAGGGCGTCGATTTCTCCGGGGGCTTTGCGGCGGCTTGAAAAATCGATTTGGCCCTTGGTTTCACGGAGCCTCATTGCCGCATGTTGGTATGGCAAGTGGAAGAGGTGGCGTGCAATTTCCACAGCGATGGGTTGATTGCAATCCAGCGAGAAAAACCAGACACCGGGGCGGCCAGCGGCGTCATGGACGTAGGTGCGGACGTTCAATTCGAGAAACCACGAGAGATAGGGCAGCGGCGGGAGCAGGGATGGGCGCACGCATTCCATGGCGAAAGGCACGACACCAATCCATGCTTGGCCGTCGTAAGTGTCTGCAAATAAGCCATGGGGGAGACGTGCTTGGATGACTGCCGGCGAGATGGGCCAGTGCAGGAACAGCAGCTTCGACCAGCGCTGGTGCATGACCGGAAAGCCACCGGGGTGCTCGCGGGCAGCGAGCCTTTGAGCGGGTGTCGGTGGCATTCCGGGGCGCATGGAGTTCTCCAACTTACTTTGCGTAGCTGATGCGGTCGTCTGCTTCGAGGAAGTCGAAGAGCGTGCTGGTGGCAGGATCGACGCCGGCCTCGGCGCAGACGCCGACGAACCAATCCTTTTGGTCGGGATTGTCGTAAGGGCGTGCGGCCTCGACGCTGTCAGACCACGCGGTGACTTCTTCAGGGCTTTTCGGAGTCCCGTTGGCGTCGAGCCAAGCGGCGATTTCCTCGTCGGATGCGCCGTTTTCGAGGAGTTTTGTGATGTCTGCGGCGCTCACGCCTTTGAAGCTGAGCAGGTAATTATCCAGCGGGCAGTCGTAGTGGTATTCTCCGACGTTACCGGCGAGGTGGGCGCGGCCTTTGTCGGTCATGCGTGCGAGAAGTGCGTAGCCGCCGGTGCGGGTGCGAGGGCTGGCGGGTGCTTCTTGGGTGAGGTCTTTGGCGTGGATCATGGTGATTGGAACTGAATGATGGAGAAGGGCATCCGAGAGGAATTTCCCGTTGCCGCCCTCCTATCACCTACGAAAATTCACCCCGCAACTTATTTTCCGCTGATTTACGCCTGCTGTTCCAGCCAAGAGTGGAAGACCGAGGAGTCTGCGGGCATGGAAATGGCGATTTTTTCGCGGTTGGCGAGGATGGCGAGGCGCTCGGGCACCTCGATGGCGTCCTTGCCGAGTTCCGCGTCCATGACATCGGGGAATTTCGCGGGATGGGCGGTTTCCAGGGTGATGGTTGCGCTTGTGGGGTGGGATGCGCGCCATTTTTGTGCGGCCAGCCAGCCGATTGCGCCGTGTGGGTCGATTTCGTAATCGTGGAGGGCTTTGACTGTGCGGATGGCGGCGCGTGTTTGATCATCGCTGAAGGCCATGCCGGTGATGTGATTTTTCATCGTTTCCCACGAGCCGCCGAAGAGGGCTTGCATGCGGACGAAGTTCGAGGGCGCGCCCACGTCCATGGCGTTGGAAATGGTGGGGACGCTGGGGCGTGCGGTGTATTGGCCGAGGCGGAGGTATTCCGGGACCACGTCGTTGCGGTTGGTGGCGGCGACGAATTGCTCGACGGGAAGGCCGAGTTGGACGGCAAGCAGGCCGGCGGTGAGGTTGCCGAAATTTCCGGATGGGATGACGAAGGTCGGTTTCACGCCTTCGGGCAATTGGCGAGCGGCGTGGATATAATAGAAGCTCTGGGGGACGAGCCGTGCGAGATTGATGGAATTGGCGGAAGTGAGATTGAGGCGTTCCGAGAGTTCGCGGTCGAGAAATGCGGATTTTACGAGAGCTTGGCAGTCGTCGAACGAGCCGTCGATTTCCAGGGCGGTGATATTTCCGCCGAGTGCGGTGAGTTGCTTTTCCTGGAGGCCGGAGACTTTGCCCTTGGGGTAAAGGATGATGACGCGGGTGCCGGGGACTTGGTGGAAGGCGGAGGCGACGGCACCGCCGGTATCGCCGGAAGTGGCGACGAGGACGGTGAGTTCGCGGGTGTCGTCGCGGGTGAGCCAAGCCATCAGGCGCGCCATGAAGCGGGCACCGAAGTCCTTGAAGGCGAGGGTGGGACCGTGGAAAAGCTCGAGAATGTGATCGCCGGGGCCAAGGCGGACGAGGGGCGCATCGAAGGAGACTGTGCCATTGACGATTTCGAGGAGTGCCTCGGGTGGGACGTCTTCGCCAAAAAACGCGGTGGCGACGGCGAGGCCGATTTCCTGGAAGCTGAGATTTCGCCAATTTTCCCAAAATGTGGCGTCGAGCACGGGCAAGGTGTCGGGCATGTAGAGGCCGTTGTCAGGCGGGAGCGAGCGGAGGATGGCTTCCTTGAGATCGACGCGGTGGGCAGGATTGTTCGTGGAATGGTAGAGCACGGCGGGGAAAGCGCTGGAGGTTGGATCGAAAAAAACTGGGATAGGCCAGAAGCGAGGTGGAGGTCGAGGGTCACTCGATCACGTGGACGCCGTGCGGATTGATGCGTGAGACGTAGGATTGGTTGGTGATGGGGATGGCGGAGAAGACCTTGGTGATTGCGTCGGCGACTTTGCGGGCGGTTTCCTCGCCTTCGCAGAGTGCGAAGACCGAGGGGCCGGCTCCTGAGATGGAGAATCCGAGGGCGCCGGCGGCGAGAGCGGCGCGTTTGGCGCGGTAGAACTCGGGGATGAGTTTTTGGCGGCGAGGCTCGGCGATGACGTCGTGGATGGAGCGTGAGATGAGGCCGTAATCTTCTTGGATGAGGCCGCAAAGGAGGCCGCCGAGGTTGCCGATTTGCTGGGTTGCGTTTTCGAGAGGGATTTCCTTGGGGAGGATTTCGCGTGCGACTTTTGTGAGGATTTCGATGTCCGGGTGGACGACGGCGGCCCACAGGTTTTGGGGGGCGGGAATTTGTGCGAAGTCGAGTTCGTCGTTGGAGCGGATGAAAACGATGCCGCCGAAGAGGCATGGTGCGACGTTGTCTGCGTGCCATGCGCCGTCGGCGGAGGCCTCGCCCGCCATGGCGAAGGGGAGGAGTTGTTTTTTGCTGAGAGGGTCGCCGATGAGTTTATTGACGGCGAAGGCACCGGCGACGGATGAGGCCGAGGAAGAGCCGAGGCCGGAGCCGAAGGGCATTTTTTTGTGAATTTCCATTTCGATGCCGCGGTCGGTCATGCCGAGGTGTTTCAGCAGGTCGAGTGCGGCGACGCCGGCGCAGTTTTGCGCGGGATTTTTCGGGAGTTTTCCGTTGTCTCCGGTGATTTTCGTGATGTGCAGGCCGGGTTTGTCGCTGAAGCGGACCACGATTTCGTCGCCGGGTGAGTCGATGGCAAAACCGAGGACATCATAACCGCAGGCGACGTTGGCCACGGTGGCAGGGGCGAAGACGCGAATTTCAGGAGAGTTGGACATAAGGAAAGGCTCGCGGAGAGCGGGCGGAGTCTGCGGGGGGATGTCCCGCTTGTTCAAGTCCGGAAACTGCGGGAAAACGTGGGCGTGCGCTGAGTGAGTGTGAGTCAGCGGGGCGGTACGTCATCGAAGGCCCGGAGCTGGATGCTGCCCGAGCTGGGGTTTTGAAAGAGAATTTTGACGCAGCGCGCCTTGCCTGGGTGAGGCCAGAGTCCGGTGGAGACGGGGGACCATGCGTTGTCTCGGAAGACGAAGGTGCGCATGCCGGTCATGTCGCCTTCTCGGACGGGTGGGTCTTGGATGATCTGAGTTTGTCCGGCTTTGAAATCAAAATTCTTTTTTTCAAGAATCAGACGGATTGGGTGAGGGCTGAGGTTGGTGATGTGGATGGAGCCGCTGGGAAAGGCCTGTTTTGAATCTTGGATGGCCATGATTTGGCAGCGCTGGGTGCTGCCTGGGTTTGCGGGGAGGAAGATGAGAATGGCGGACTTCACTCCATCTGGGATGGTGGCCTCGCCGATGATGTCTGCGGGAGTGTTGAGCGAGCTGCGGTCAGGCTTGGTGGTGAAGACGATTTTGCGAGCCGTCAGAGGGACGGCGGCGAACTCGTGGTTGAGATAGGACTTGATCGGTGTGGGAATGGCGACGGCGCTGTCAGCCGCGGTGGGATCATGCGCGAATGCGGATTTCTGTTGGAGGTCCGGGGTGAAGGCGAGCGTGCGTATTTCCAGCGTGGTTGAGGGTTTTTCCTGGGCGAATAGCGCGCTGGTGAAGATGCAGCAGAGACTTGCTAGAGAGACGAGAAGACGAGTCATGATCTTGAGAATACTGTCGGTTGGATCAAATTTCACGGTCGTTCAACCAGCGGAATGAAACGATGTTGAAGCGGCGGCCGAAGCTTTGGTTGGCCTTGGACTTGAGAGAGGTCAAGACCGTTTCCGCAGCGTCTGTGGGATCGACGAAATCCGGGACGCGTTGGACTATGGTCTCGCACCATGCGCGGGCGAGGACCGTGGTTCCATCGAGCGCAGTGGCCTCGCCATAGCTACGGATTTTAAAAGTGTCGCCGCGGACGGTGACGACAGGCGCGAGAGCGGCCATGAGGTCGCCTTGAGTGAGCATCGAAGGGGCACCCTCGGCGCTGAAACCGTTCATGACTTGTTCGGTTTGGAC
The DNA here is from genome assembly GCA_041182265.1 of Verrucomicrobiota bacterium. GTDB lineage: Bacteria > Verrucomicrobiota > Verrucomicrobiia > Verrucomicrobiales > Akkermansiaceae > Luteolibacter. The sequence goes on from JBEGOB010000138.1 coordinate 26,878, forward strand.
GCCGATTTTACGTTTTCCGGAGATGCTTGCTGAGTTGAGTGATTTGGAGTCTCTGGATTTGTAGGAATCATTGATGGATGACTTGTCGATGGCAGTTTGCAGGAGACCCGCAAGGCTGTGGAGGTCCGAGGCTGAGCCGGGACGGCGATTGACAAATTCTGCTAGGCTGAGAGAGGGCGCGCTGTCTTGGGCACCGCGAGTGGTGATTTCATTGACGATGAGCTGGGCGAGTTCTTCAATTTGGTTGTCAGTTAGGGCACGATAGCCGCCCCAGAGTAAGCCGGATGGTGGGGAAGAGTTAGAGAGCGGCTTACCACCACGGACGAAGGGCGTCAGTTGGTCGTTGCTGTAGGATTGTGCGCTGAGTTTATCACCGGTGGTGCCGCTGATGGCGACGCCGTTGATCGGGCGGTCGCGCAGAGAAGAGAGCACGGCGCGCCATGCGTCCACGGAGGTCGAGTTGACATTGAAGGGTGCGCGCACGGCGATGTGTGCGGCGATTTGGCGTGAGCGTTCCACGCTGCCAAGGCCGCCGATGCGTGAGGCGATTTCAGAAGGCTCGCCAGCGGAGCCGGAGCGTGTGATGCGGCTGTTGAGTGCCGGTTGTGTGCCATTGAGGACGCCGCCGAGGACGTCTTTGATGGTTCGGTTTTGCGGTAGGATTCCGCCCTGATAGTCCGAGATACTTGAGAAATAGTAGGAGTCCCACAGTGAGTGATTCAGGAGGTAGGAGTGGTCCATCATCAGGTTTGTTTGGCGTGAGGCGATGGCGTCCGCCGGGATGAGTGGGTGGGCGCGCGAGTTTCCGAAGGGGTGCATGACGCGTGGCAGGAGCGAGCTGCTTGCGAGGTTGGCATGGACGAGATTTCCGAGGGATGCGGCGGGGGCGAGAGGCGTGTGGAGCATATTGACGAACGACGAGCCCTCGGACACGGAACCGCTGGCACCGAAGTAGCCGCGGAAGGTGTCTGGGTCGATGTCGATGCCGCCGGGGAAGCTGTCGAAGCTGCTCATTTCTAGCAGACGGAGATCATAGCTTTGGTGGGCGAGGCCGACGGAGTTGGAATTTTGTTCGCCACCTTCCACGATGAAGTTGTTATAGAGCCATGGTTTATTGTCGGTGAGGAGGTCTTTGGTGGTGCGAGCGGACATTTCAAGCATGGCAAAGGGCTTTTTATAGCCGGTTTGCTTGCCGGTGTCCGGTTGGAGGATGGCTCCGACTTGGAAGCTGCGGCTGATGATGGGGTTTGCGGGGTCCGCGCTGAGTTCTTCGGATGGATCCGTGCCGTTGAAGTTAAAGCGATAACTGCGGAGTGTATCGGCAATTTCCTCGGTGTTGAAGGTGTCTGAGTTAATATTTTTTCCGGAATCCGTTGCAGTTGTGAGCCCAGCCATGACATCGACTTGGAATTGCGTTGCTGCCGTTCCGGAGCGAATGATGGGTTTAACTTCCGCGACCACCTCGTCTGTGACGCGCATGGTGACGAAGCCTTCCGTGCGGCCTTTTTCGAAGCCATATTGAGTTTGAGGATCGCGTCCTGCGGCGAGTGATAGGTGGTCGGTTTGGAGTCCTGCGATGACATTCCATCCGGGTGCGGATTCCACGCCGAATCTTCCGTAGCGAGCGGTGACACGCCGGTCAGTGTTGCCGAAATTTTTGGTTTGGTCCCAGTCGAAAAAGGTCCCTGATGTCATGGAGTATCCGGATGCGAGCTCTTGGCCGAAGGTCCATCCGTTTTCGACGCGCGGAGAGAAGACTTTCACCTCGCCGGGCTTGAGTTGAAGGGTGGCGTTGAGGCGCTGGCTGGTGCCGTCTGCTAGGACGAGGGTGAAGCACTTGCGTGCGTTGGCATTGCGTTCGCCGGCGATTTGCAATTGCGCGAGGCCGTCAAACTTTCCATCAGGGCGGAAATAGGTGTCAGTGCCGGCCTGCTTGTCAATTTTTCGGAAGCGGAAACCGACAGGTGGATCCCAGATGCGGACGCGGGTTTTTGATAGATCGAGAGTGACGTCGTAAGGATTGTAAAGTGTGATAACGGGGTCATAGGCGAGATGGACGACTCCATAGTTTAGGTAGCCCTTTGGATCGCCGCTGGAGTTGAGGAATTGCCTGCGGCCGCTTATTTCGAAGGGGTTGTGGGTGACGAGGGAGAAGACCAGTTGGAATTTAGCAATGACAGGGAGCATGCGCTCGATGACGGGGGAGGGATTGAGGCCAGTGAGCTTGCCGGATGGGCCGTAGCGGATGACTTTGAGGTCGGTGTTTCTGGCTGCGCTAGTGTTGAGATTGTAGGATGGGGTGCCGCTGGCGATGGTGACGTTTTTGTATTTTCGATAGTGGTCTTGGAGGTAGGCCCAGCTGGGAGCGCCGTCAGCGGTGGAAAAGCCGTTGGGGTAGGGGGTGTTGCTGTCAAATGATCCGTTAGGAAATGGGTTCGTTCCTGAAACGGGAGCTGGCTCTAGCAGGGCGGTTAGATCTTTTTTGAGTCCGCCTTGAGCGGTGTCGGTGAGAAGGCCTACGGTGCCTGTGGTGATGTCATGAAAGCGTTTTTTGAGTTCGTCAGCTTGGGTGATGCCCACGGGGATGCTTGCGCTGGCGAGAGAGATGATATTTTCAGGATTTCTGAGAGGTGCGAGTTTCGTGTCGAGGATATCAGCGCGGAAGCGGCTGGGAGCATTGCGAGAGGCGATTTCCAGAGAGCTGTCGGTTGAGTTCGTCGAGTCGGGGATATCGATGGCGGCTTTGGTGCTTTCATCGAAAATCGCCCAAGCGAGTTTGCCGGGTTGTTTGGAGTTTTTGACGGGGATTTTACCGGCGATGACCGAGGTGGTGATGCCTTGGCTGTTGGTGAGATTTCCGACCATTTCTACGGCGTTGATACCGGTGGGAGGGTTGGTGGATGGGTGGTCGAAGGAGTTTGCTGCGAGAGGGTTGGCGTTGGAGATGAGCCATCGCTGGAACTGGCTTCTTTTTTCGCTGTATGCGGGGGAGCCAGTGCTTGTGGGTGTCCATTGCCATGAGTTCCACGCTCCAGTGAGGTGGGGTTGGCGCGAGTTTTTGATGACTGAAGATGCGGGTGCTGAGACGCTTTGGTCTGGGCCGAGGGAGGCTTGGAGGTCGGCGAGGGCCAGCATCATGGCGAGGCGCGCGTTATTGCGTGCGGTGGCGGCGGCCGTGCCTTGGTTCGTCGTTCTGAGGGCGACGCTGGAGAGGGTGAGGAGACTGACCGCGACAACGGTGAGGAGAATCATCAACATCAGGCTCACCACGAGAGCAAAGCCGCGTGGCTGGCGTTTTTTCAGGTTCGGTGGAGTTGGATGATTCACAGGCGATAGGATTTTCTGGGGGTTTCGGGAAACGACTTGGGGAGTAGCAGCGGACGTTTTGGTAATTACGATGTAATCTGCGGCGTGGGGATGTCGAGCGGATGCAGTCACTCCCCCACAAAATGGGGGGGCGGGTGTGTGACGAGCATGATGGTGATCCACGGACGCCAATTGAACCGGCCTGTTGAGAGATTTTATCAATGGCGCCTGCCTCTGGAGTTCAGAGATGCGGAAGGGACATGGAAACGCAACCATGTCCCTCCCTTGGATTTTGCCGGGTTAGAGGCAAAAGAATATCAAGTTTCAAGCGCCCCTTCTGCGGCGAATCAAGGCCAGCACTCCGAGGCCTCCCATGATTGCAACTCCGGGCTCTGGGATGACGACCACTCGCAGGCTTCCGTCCTCAAAATAGGCGGATTTACCTCCGCTAAGGGGGAGGGCATTGAGCAGGCCGAAGTTTGAGACATTGGTGAAATTGAAGTTCGTTCCACCAATTAGCGTGTAAGTCCCGACGTCGGCTGCATTCACATCGAAACCGATCAGATTGCCGAAGCCGAAGTTATCGAAGGAGACCACCCCTGCAACAGTCAGAGTCCCACCCGAGACATCGAGCATCGATCCTGTATCGAAGTTCAGGGCTCCGGCGAGGGTTCCATTGCCGCCAATCGTTGCTCCGGTTCCTACGGTGATTGAGTTGCTTACCAACGACCCTGTGACAAAGAGTGTGCCAGCGGAGACCGCAGTTCCCCCGACGTAAGTGTTGGCTCCAGACAGCGTGAGCATCCCAGTTCCTTGCTTGGTCAGGCCACCGCTACCGGAGTTAATCAATGGCTGGGCGATGGTGATGTTATTGCCATTGGTGTCGATGATCGCGCCGCCGTTTTGGACGTTGGCGCTACTCAGGCCTTGCATGAAGGTGGTCGTGCTAGTGGTCGCCTTCAGCGTGCCGCCGTTGAAATTGAAGGATCCGGTTGCTCCCGCGCTCGTCTTGGAAACGGAGGGCGCGGTCAGCGTGCCGCCGTTCAGATTGTAGGCATAAGTTCCGGTGCTGGCGCCATTCCCGAGATTCAAGATCCCGGTGCCGCCTGCGGTGGTTCCTCCATCGCTGAAGAACGTCAATGAGCCGCCGTTCTGGGCGATCGTGGACGTGCCCGAGTGATTGCCTCCCTGACCGAAGCCGATTCCGGCGTTGTTCTGGAGATTCACGCTGCCGGAATCAAGGGTGAAAAGGTTGGTCGTCGCGTCATAGACCCCCATCTCCATCGTGCCACCGCCTGAGGTGTTGACGTTGATGATCCCGCCATTGTTGGTGACCGTCGCGACGTTGGTAACGCTTCCAGCGAAGCCAAGCGTGAACCACTGGCGGGAGCTCAGCGTGCCACCGGAGATCACCCCCGTAGCCGAAGTTGCAGCCACATTGTTGCCGCCGCTTGCGAAACTCACGACATTGGCGGTCACGGTTCCACCGATCATGTTGAGTTGGCCGGTGCCGCCATTGCCCCATATGCCGCTGCCACCGATCTGCATCGCATTTAAGACACTCACTGTGCCGGCATCCATGTTGATGATGCCTGTCGATTGCCCGTTGGACCCGACATAAATAGCACCCGCCTGCGCGGTGCCGGTGGTGTTGACGTTCCAAGTGGAGACGGTGGCATTATCCAGACCGATGAACATGTTACCGGCCGGATCGACTAATCCTCCGACTTTCAGACTGGCGCTGCCTGTTTGGTCATACGTAGCCTGTGCGCCTAGCCAGCCGAGAAACATCCAGTTTCCTTCTCCCGTTGCAAGGGTTCCGGCGGACTGTGAGAGTCGCCCATTGGTGCCGCCGCCTATGATAATATCCCAGTCGCCCTGGTAGGTCCCGGCCGAGGTGATCGATGGAAAGTTGCCCGTCGCGGTATTGATGATGATGGCTCCTTGGGCACCATTCTCAATAGGGACACCGTTGTTCCAATTTGAGGGGTTGTTCCAATCCTGACTCTCGGTTCCGGTCCATGTGGTGTCGGCATGAGTGGATTCGCAAAAGCATGCGAAAGGAATGCCTAGACTAAGGACGAACGAACTCTTTAAATGGCGTGAGACAAGCAGTGACTGATAGCACGATTTGAATTTTGCTTTCATTAGATTTTGGATTTGTAGTTGGGGGGTAGTTTCAGTGCTTAGGGTGCAAGTGTCACACGGTAGAATGCTTTGCCCAGGGGCACTGGAGCTGGATCCGTGAACGATTGAGGTCCATCCGCAGCCGGAGTCACTGTGTGAATCACTGACCATGAAGCGGAAGCGAGCGTCGAAGAGCGCTCGACGTTGAATGTAAGCCCTGTCTTGCCCTGCCACCCGAGGGTGTAGCCATCGTTGAGGTTGCTGTCGGTCGAGCTGACGAAGAAGCGACTGTTTGCGTCGTTCGGGATCAGTCCCAAGCGATATTCAGTCAGGTTGTTCGTGCCGTCGCCGTCGAAGTCATTTCCCGGGAGTACGTCGTTGATGGTGTTGATTGCATCGTTAGGATTGGCAGCAATGATCGCTTGCTCGAACGAATCAGGCATACCGTCGCCGTCGACGTCGCCATTGAAGACATCCAGCACACCTGTGGCTTCTGTGAACCGGTATGGGCCGGAAGGAGATGTCCAGACACCGGGGGTCGCCTCGGTCCAACCGGACACCGTGAAGGTGCTGCCGTAGGTCTCGGCCAAGGCGTTTACATCCACCAAGGTCCACGAATGGCCGGTGGTTGTGCTCGCGCTCGTCACGTCGATGGTGAAATCCCCGTCGAGTTGGACGGTGCCGTTCCCGCCGAGCTGATTGTTCACACCGTTGGCTCCGGGGACGAATCGCAGGCTTGCGTTGTCTGCAAGGGTGAGCTGCCCGCCGGATTGAACGATGGTGTTGCCATCGTAGGTGTTAGCTCCCGCTAGAGTTAGCGTGCCCGCACCCTGCTTGGTTAAGCCGCCGGTGCCTGCGTCGAGTAAGGCTTGGGCGATGGTGATGTCGCTGTTGTTGGTGTCGATAATCGCGCCGCCGTTTTGGATGTTCGCGGCGCTCAAGCCTTGCATGAAGGTGGTGGTGCTCCCGGTCGCAACGAGTGTGCCTCCATTGAAGTTGAACGAGCCGTTGGCGCCGCCACCTGTCT
>JBEGOB010000139.1:0-12308 GCA_041182265.1 Verrucomicrobiota bacterium
CAAGCCACCGCGCTCACGCCGGTCAAATCGGCCGGGGCGTCGAGCTCCTCGTAAACGCCGCTCCACCTTTCCACGGTGCCATCGGCTTGGGCCGTAATCACGTGGGTAAAGCTAGTGGCAGCGGAAACAATCGGACTTGAGGTTTTTGGAACCCAATTGATGAGTCCTAAACCCCAGGCGGTGACCTCCGGATAGGTGGCGTCGTGGGTGCTTACCACTTGGCCGGGAGTGATTTTGCGGATGGCATGATTGCCGGTATCCGCCAGATAGAGGGTATTTGTTGTGTCAACCGCAATGCCCTTGGGGGCGTTGAAGCGGGCGGCCGCGCCGGTGCCGTTGATGGTTCCGCTGCTGTTGGCGGTTCCGGCCCAAGTGGTGGCACTCCAGCCTCCGAGAAAGGTCCAAGTGGCTCTGCGGACCGTGTGGTTGCCCGTGTCCGCGACATAAAATGCAAACGAAGCGGAACCCGCCGTGCCGCCATTCGGACCGAAGACGGTCATCGCTCCGGGGTTGTTGAATTTCGGCGCGACAAACAAGGCGGAGTCGTTGGAACCGACCGTGCCTGCAACTCCTAACGGGGTGCTGACGGCCGCGGTGTCTCCCACGATTTTACGGATGGTATGACTGAGGGTATCCGCCACGAAGGGATCGCCATTGCCATCGAAGGTGATGCCCGCCGGTCCGTTGAACCGCGCGGCGCTGCCGGTGCCGTTGGCGGTTGCGGCGACTCCTGTGGTGCTGCCCGCATAGTGGGTCCAGACATCTCCGGTCAAAGCCGGCCCGGCACCCGTGGTAAAGGTGGCGACGGATCCGTAGCTCACGCCCTGGGCATTGACGGCATAGGGCCGATAGCTGTAAGTCATGCCCGGTGAGAGTGCGATCGCTGTGAGGCTGAAGCTGCCGACGGCTCCCTCCGTGAGCGCATTCGACACGCCAAGTCCACCAAGCCGGGGATCATGATTGAGGCTGGTGATGGAAAAAACCACCCCGCGCGCGCTGATCAGGCCGGCCTCGCCGCCGCCACCGTCATTGACGACCGTGCCCCCCAAGGTGGCGCGCACCGGAGTCACCTCGGCACTGGTGGGCGTGCTGACATTCGGAGCCTCCGCCACATCCGTCACGGTGATGAAAAGCGCCTGGGTGTCGCTTTTGACCGGATTGCCGTTGTCTTCCACTTGGACGATCACTTCGAATACCCCGTCGCCATTGGCGTCGCTCGGCGGACTCTCGAAATCCGACGCCACCAAAATTTCCAGCACGCCGGTGCTGCCGTTCATCATGAACTTCGCCGCATCGGCACCACCAAGCACGCGATAACGGAGTGTCTGAGCAAGACCGTCTTCATCAATTGCGAAGACCGTGGTCACGGCCGTGCGGTTCTCGGCAAGGGCGAGAATCGCGCTGGAATCGCCACCATTGCTGGTGATCACCGGGGCTTGATTGGTGGAAAAATTCCCAAGGCGACCGTAGTAAGTCCAACCCAACGAATCCGTGACATAGGCCCTAACGGAGTATTCAGTGTTAGCAGATAGATCGTCAAAAGTCAGGTTATAGCTCGCAAGCACCCCTACTGGACTTTCCTGCCTCCGGGTGACCCCGCTGCCACCAATCCTAGGATCTGCATTGACGCCGGAATTGGCGTAAATCACCCCTCGTTCGGTGATGGTCACATTCTCAGGATCGCCCAAAGTCCCACCCATGACCGCTGACGATTTTGTAACTGCGCCCAAGGTGGTGGTCACGCCCGGACCGTGGGAGTGATAAAGCGCCGACTGAATGTGATAACCAGTGCCTAACGGAGGTTGCGTCTGATCGTAGTCAAAGCGGCCCCACCAACGGATGGAACCATCCGCTTTGGTGGCAGCAAAAGAGCCACCGTTCCCATAGATCGCCGTGTAGCCGTTGTCCGTGGGTGCGTCGCTTCCCCCAAGGCCGGGATATCCCCAGACACGGATCGACCCGTCTTCCTTGATCGCGGCAAAAGCACCGCTATTTGAATAAATCATTTTGTAGCCACTGTCCGTGGGGGCACCGCTGCCACCTGCCGCGGAACTTCCCCAAGCACTGATGGAGCCGTCGCTCTTCAGGGCGGCAAAGGCAAACTGAGTCCCGAAGATCGCCGTGTAGTCGCTGCCCGCGGGTGCCAGGTTACGGCCTTCATTGGGGGCCCCCCAGGCACTGAGCGTGCCGTCCACATTCAACGCCGCAAAGGTTCCTTGCACTGACTCAATCGCCTTAAAACCCTTCCCGGTAGGCCCATTTGTGTCCCAAGATCCGAAGCCCCCCCAAACACTGATAGAGCCATCCGCCTTCAACGCAGCAAATCTGCCGCTGGCCGGATAAATCGACACATAGCCGCTGTCGGTCGGCGGTTCCACACGCTGAAAAAATTCATATCCCCAAGTGCTGATCGAGCCGTCCGGCTTGAGCGCGGCAAAGCCGTAACCGCCTGAACAGATCGCCGTATGACCGCTGTCGGTCGGCGCGTCCCTGACGCTATAATCGGGGTCACCCCAGGTGCGGATTGAGCCGTCTGCCTTGACGGCGGAAAAGCCATAATCCGCTGAATAAACCGCCAGATAACCGCTGTCCGTCGGCCCACCGCTGCCGCCCTTCGTCGAGTCCCCCCAAGTGCGGATCGAGCCATCGCTCTTCAGAGCCGCGAATGCGGTGGGGGTTGAATAGACTGCCGTGTAGCCGCTATCAGTCGGTGCGCCGCTCCCACCCTTCGTGGGGTCTCCCCAAGCGGTAATCGAACCATCCTCCTTCAGCGCTGCAAATGCCCAACTGTTGGAGTAAATCGCCGTGTATCCGCGATCCGTCGGTGCGCCGCTGCCGCCATGGCTTGAGTCTCCAAAAGCCGCAATTGAGCCATTCACATTCAGCGCCGCAAAACTATGAGTATTCTGATATTGCCTGCCAGACCCAGACGAGAACACGGACCCTGAGCCAATTCGCTCGGTGGGCAGGAACTGGGCCGGCAAGCCTTCCCAGTCGGCGTATTGCGCGTGGGCGGGGTTGGTGGAAAAACCGACCATGGCGGCGAGCGCGAGCAGGCTGTGGCGGAGGGCCGGGCTGAGCAATGCCCGCGCGGCGCGGGGTGGTGTGGTGAAGTGGATCATGGAGTCGAGACGGGAAAGCAAATCGTTAGGTTGATGAATGGGATGGCAGCTGGCTTGTCAGTTCACGCGCAGACGGAGGAAGCGCTTGCCGCCGCTGCCGGCGGGCACGCTGGTTTTCACCGTTTCCAGCGCAGCCTCGGTCGAGAGGATTTCCTCGGTCACGGTTTCCGTGCTCCAACTGCCGACGTCGAGGGTGTCGCTCCACTCGATCTGATAGTTGATTCCGTTTTCCCTGGCCGCCGTGTCGCGGGAGTAGGTGTATTCGAGGTTGGCACCGTTGAGCACAAGGACGGCGGGCATCACGCCTGCGGTGTTAGGATCGAGACCGAGCGCGTATTCCAGCAGATTGCTCAGGCCGTCGCCGTCCGGATCCGCCGCGTCCGCGCCGGAGTTTTCGGAGTCATACGCGCCGAAGTTGGCAAAGCGCCACTCCTGCTGGTGGCTGCGGGCGACTCCTCCCCCGGTGGTGAAGCCGCCCACGCTGCTGTAAGTGGTGCCGAAACTGTTGATGGCGTAGGCGCGGAAGCCGTAGGCGGTGCTAGCGGTTAGGCTGCCAACTTCCAGATAGAAGGTGCCGGTGCTGCCGGTGGTGCTGAGTTTTGTCACGCCGGTGCCGCCGATTTCCGGGGCCGGGTTGGTGGCGGTGGCCGCATAAACCACGCCGCGCTCAGTGATGGCTGCGCCGCCGTCGGCAGTCACTTCCCCGCCGAGAGTGGCTGAACTGGCGGTCAGGTGGGCGCTGATGGGGTCCGCCGCCAGCGTCGGCGCTGCTAGCGGACTGACGGTCGAAAAGGTGCCGTCAGCCGTTTGGCTGGTGCCGTCCACATTGGTCGCCGTCAGGCGGTAGTGATAGGTGCCGCCTGGAGACAAACCGGTAAGATCGGCGGATACGGTGTTGGAATAGCCAACAGCCGGATTGGACAAGGTGACCGCTGCGCTGCTGCCGTAGCTGGTGGTCATGCCGTATTCGAAGCGCGCAGCGGTGATGAAACCGTTAGGGTTGACAAAACCATTGAGAGTCGCGGTGGTCGCGGAGAGCCCCGTGGCCGGGTTGGTATAAACAAACGGCGTGTAGGGCCCCGAACTCGAATAGACCATCTGTTGGGGATTGCCGATGCGGGTGAGGGTGATGTCATTGCCGGTGCCACCGGTGTAGCTGAGCCGGAACCAGAAGGTATCACCACCCGCGATGGTGGACACCCAGCTGCCCTCTGGAAGCCCTGAGAACATCCCGGAAACCGGGCTGCTGCCGGTGTTGTTGACCACGGTCAGTATCAATCCGGGAGCCGGAATAAATCCGACAACCAGATTTCCAAACTCCCGGTTATCCGCTGCGAATCCATCCGCCGCCCGCAAAGTCTGGTCAGGCGCCGAAAACACCGGATCGATGCCGATCGACACCGTCAGCGCCGTGGTGGCGATGCCGTAGTAGTTCCAGGCGGTGACGGTGAGCGATGCCTTGGTCCCCGTCGGCACGCCGCTGATGACGCCGGAAGTGGCATTGAAGGTCAGCCCGGCGGGCAGCGTGCCAGTGAGTTTATAACCCGTGAGGTTCATTTTCCGGATCTTGTGGCCGGTGGCCGCGTTCGCATAATGGGTGAGGTAGGCGACGCCGTCCGGATGGATGGAGATCCCAGACGGCTGATTGAAGGTCGCAGCGGTGCCGATTCCTTCGGCCGAGCCAGCCACACCGCTGACCCCGGCGAGGGTGGTCACGGTGCCTGCCGGGCTGATCATCCGGATCAAGTGGCTGGCATGTTCCGTCACATAGACATGGCCCGCGCCGTCGACATCGACGCCATACGGAGCGCTGAAGGTGGCGCTGCCACCCAAGGTGGTCACGGCACCCGCCACCCCGGCGGTCATGGTAATTTTGCGCACTTTGTTGCCGACGTAATCGGTCACGTAGAGATTGCCTGCGGCGTCCACGGCGATGCCGGTCGGCTCGTTGAAGGTTGCGCTGAGCGGGCTGGCGTGATCCGTAGCTCCCGCCGTGCCGCTGCCCGCGAGGGTGGTCACCGCCGCGCTGGCGATGGTGATTTTGCGGATGCGGTTGTTTTTACGATCGGCCACATACAGGTGGGTCCCCGAGGGGTCGATGGCGATGCCTTCCGGACCGTTGAATTTCGCCCCCGAGCCGGTGGCAGAGTCCAGAATCCCCGAGCTGCTGCCAGCGAAAGTGGTGACCGCGTATGGCGAAACCAGCGAAATGCGCCGGATCACATTGTTTTCGTTGTCCGCAATGTAGAGGCACTCACGCGTCTCATCCATCGCGATGTCAGTGGGGTAGTTGAAACTTGCCGCCGCACCGTTGCCATTGACCAGGCGACCAAAAGAGAAGACCGATGCATAACCATCACCCGCCAGCGTGGTCACCACGCCAGACGCGGTGATCTTGCGGATTTTGTGGTTGGCGTTGTCCGCCACATACACATTGCCCGCCGCATCGACGGTCAGGCCGACAGGGCGTTTGAAGGTCGCGCTGGTGCCGGTGGCGTCGGTCGCCCCCGCCGTGCCGCTGCCGGCGAAGTTGGTAACTTGCAGGTAACTGCCATCCGCCACCGCCGAGCCGGTGTGCAACGGCGCATAACTGACGGGAACCGACATGCCGAGAACCGCGGGAACATCGTAAAAAAAGTCAGGTGGCGAGGTGAGGACAAGCGTGGTGAAACTCGCGACACTGGAGTAGGCGGTGCCACTGGCATTGATGGCGTAGGCCCTGAAGCTATAGTTGCTGTTGGCTGCCAAGCCACCGAGCTCACGGCTGAAAGTGCCGGTCTTGCCTGCGGCGGTGAGTTTCGCCACCCCACTGCCGCCGAGCTGCGGATCGCTGTTCACGCTGGTGAGTGCATAGACCACGCCGCGCTCGAAGATGCCACCACCGCCGCCATCGTGCACCACGGTGCCACCGAGGGCCGCGCCGCTGCTGGCCACCCCGGTGACCGTGGGCGCATTGACATCGCCGGGTTCCGCGAGATTGCTGACTTGAATGGTCAAGGCCTGGCGGGCGCTCTTCGGCGGATTCCCGTTGTCGATTGCCTGCACCGTCACCTGATAGCGATTGTCTTTACCGACATCTGACGGAATTTCGAAATCCGGAGCCGTCCCAAACACCAGCACGCCGGTGGCCGGGTTGATGCTGAACTGAGCGGCATCCTCACCGCCAACGATGCTGTAGGTCAGTGTCTGGGCAGGGATATCGCCATCGCTTGCCACGACCGTGGTCACGGCCGTGGCGTTTTCGGTGATGCCAAGGGTGGCACTGGAGCCGCCGCCGTTGCTGTTGATCTCCGGGGCCAGGCTGGTGAAGAAAATCCCGACACCGCTGTAGTAAATCTCTCCTTCCACATCCTTGACGTAGGCTCGGAAAGAATAGGCCGTGCTGGGAGAAAGGCCGCTAAGAGCGAATGAATAAGCCCCAAGCGCCCCTGGCGACACTTCCACCCGCTGGGTCACGCCCGCGCCACCGGCTTTCGGATCGGCATTGGCGCTGGATGGCGCGTAAACCACGCCCCGCTCGCTGAGAATCTTACTTCCACGGGCCAGATTCCCGCCAATCACGGCGGAAGATGCCGTCACGGCGTCCGTGCGAGGGGTCAGGTGAGGCCCGGGGTACAGCACCGACTGGATGCGGTAGCCGGTGCCGGTAGGGGCACCACTGCCACCTTTAGCCGCGTCGCCCCAGGTGGTGATCGAGCCATCCGCCTTCTGCGCTGCAAATGCATTTGGAGCTGAAAAAATGGCCGTATAGCCGCTATCCGTCGGTGCACCACTGCCGCCACTGGACGCATCGCCCCAGGTGGTGATCGAGCCGTCCGCTTTCAACGCGGCAAACGCCTTGGAGCTCGAAAAAATCGCTGTGTAGCCGCTGTCGGTGGGTGCGTCTCGGCCGCCATAAAAGGGGTATCCCCAAGCCGTGATCGAGCCGTCCGCCTTCAGCGCGGCAAAGGCCAGACTGGATGCAGCAATTGTGGTGTAGCCGCTGTCGGTGGGCGCATCAATGCCGCCATAAGCGGGGTTTCCCCAAGCCGTGATTGAACCGTCCACCTTCAGCGCGGCAAAGGCCATAGTGGCTGAATAGATTGTGGTGTAGCCGCTGTCCGTGGGCGCGCCAATGCCGCCATAAGCGGGGTCTCCCCAAGCCGTGATCGAACCGTCCGCCTTCAGCGCAACAAAGGCCTGAGTGGTTGAATAGATCGTGGTGTAGCCGCTGTCCGTGGGCGCGCCAACGCCGCCATAAGCGGAGCCTCCCCAAGCGGAGATCGAACCATCCGCCTTGAGGGCGGCCAAGGCATTGCTCGTTGAGAAGATCGCCGTGTAGCCGCTGTCCGTGGGGACCTTGTCGGCGCCAAACCCGTTCGCCCCCCACGCGGTGATCGAGCCGTCCGCATCCAGCACGGCAGTTCCGTGCAGCGCGGTGGAGATGCCGCTGTAGCGACCGCCCGGCCCTGTGAGAAAGATCCAAGTTTTTCCCCAAGGGGTGATCGAGCCATCGGCCTTGCGAGCGACAAAGGATTGATACCCCGAATAGATTTCCGTGTAGCCACTGTCAGTGGGAGCACCTTCGCCGCCATATCCCGGGATCCCCCAAGCCTTGAGCGAGCCATCCGCCTTCAGCGCGGCAAAGGCAAACCCGTTCGAATAGATCGTGGTGTAGCCGCTGTCGGTGGGCGCGCCGCTGCCGCCTCTCAATGGATCGCCCCAAGTGCGGATCGAGCCATCCGCCGTCAGCGCGGCAAAGGCGTGCAAGTTCGCAACCTGCCGCCCGGTGGTAACATCGCCCGCCTTGGAGCCGATCCGTTCGTTCGGCAGGATTTTCGGTGGTGATGCTTTCCAGTCGGCGAATTGCGCATGGGCGGTGCCGGTGGAAAAGCCCGCGACCGTGGCGAGCGCGAGCAGGCCGTGGCGGAAAATTTGACACGCCCCCCTCGGAGTTGTTTCCATCCAAGGGACGAGAGACTGAGCAATGCACAAAAATAGGCGCTTCATAGAGTTCGCTAGACCAAGGGTCATCGCACCACCAACGGCGAGGCGTTTCACCGTGAAATCTAGGTGAAACACGATTTCTTAGCCAGCACCGGACCAACAAAACTCTCGGCAAGTCTCTTACTCTAAACAAATCCCAACAAGTCCCAACGACGCACCTATCAAGCGGATATAATCCGCTTGCCAGAGAAAACCGAGCGAACGCAAGCCATCCACCGGAAAGGACGGAAAAACTGCAAGAACACGCTGCCACTCGCGCAACGCACTTTTCTCATCACCTCGCACCGCCGCCATCGACGCGCGAATCAAAGGATCCGACACGCCCCAGCGCAGCCCAAACGCATCCAACTCACGCTCCGCCAACTCAAAATTACCGGCATTCCAAGCGACCAAAGCATTGGCGAGATGAAACACACGCAAGTAGTGCGGGTTCGTCTTGTAAGCTTGCTCAATAAGACGCCCACCTCTCTCCAAATCCACATTTTGATAGCAAAGCAAGGAACCAATTCCACCCAACAACATCGACGACGAATGACTCGCTCTCCCCTCCAAAGACACGGCAATTCGTATCAACTCCGCCGATTCACCATGCGCGGCTGCCGCAAATCCTTCTGCTAGAATTGACCACGGATCTTGCGAGTTCAACCTCACGGCCTCAGAAGCATGCCTGCGAATTTCATCTAACGGAGGATCTCCTGACCAACGTGGCTCCATGCCCAAAGACGCCAAAATCACCACCAATGTCGAATGAGTCGCCGCCTCCAACGGACTTTCTATCACTGCCTGCCGCAAGGATTCCAACACTTGAGGGAGTGATTCATATTGAAAATCCGCTAGATAAGTCCGCCCCAAGAGCACCGCTTCAAACACGCTGAGCGAATGCTCCGACTTCACCCGCGCCAGTGATGAAAGATACTGACTCACCACTCCACAATCCTCACCGATCGCAGCTGACAATTGCTGAGGAATCATCGCACTAAAATCAGATATGTGAGTCAAATTCACCTCCAGCTCCTCTTTATGCACCCAGATCGGCACGCCACCCACCCCCTCAAGCAAACGCATCCTCAAAATCAACGACGCGCCCTTGCGCTGCACACTGCCATCCAGCACGAAATCCACAGGGTAACGGCTCGCCAAGCGCGTGGGATCCACCCCCTCAGACTCTAGCAAATGGCGCAAAAATGGCCCAACCACCTGCAACCGATCTTGCTGGTGCAGCTGCAGGCTCAAATCTTCCGCCAGCACGACCGGCAAGTGCCGCCAAGATTCTTCCAAGCCCAGATTCTTAAACTCCAACAACCCAATCACCGGAATCTTTCCCTCCACCAACTTCGTAGGGACCGGTTGTGGACAGACCTCAAACACCAAAACATAGCCCCCTGTCGCCAGCTGCATCCTCATCTCATCCCGCGCGCCCGGCCCGGCATAATACGCCTTGAGCGCACGGCGCAAGCGACTTGCGTGCACTCGCACAAGACTGTCCAAATCTGAATCATAATCACCCGTTAGATGAAAACAACCCGCAGCAATTCCCTTTTGACTGAGCTCCTCACCCCGCCCGGCAAGAGTCTCCTCGAACAAATAACTCAACAAGGCAAGCATCCGCCGTGACACTCGGATCGGCTCGAAAACCAGAATCCGCGCCAAGCACCCGCGCAAAACCACGGTCTCCCGAGCGGAATCTGAGAAGCCAGCGGAGCAGTCGGACATCTGCCCGCGACCCTTCGTGCAAAGGCCACACATTGCAAGGGGCGATTCACTCCTTCACTCCTTCACTCAACGATCTCCGCACGCGGAATCGCCCGAGGAATTTCCGGCTCCACTGGAGTCGCCCGCAGCACCTCGCCGGGCAAGGCCGCCGCCTCAACAGGAGCAGCCCTTAGCGGCGGAGCTTCATCCACTGGAGGATAGTGGCGCAGCGGCTTGACCAAAACCGCCTTGGGCGCCGGCGCTTCCTGAATAACAGCTGCCTTTTGCGGTGCCACATCAAGCTGCTTCTCACTCGGCGGACTCTTCCGCATCCGCACCTCCACACGGCGATTGGCAGACTGCTCATCCGGAGTCCCTGTGGTCACAATCGGCTGATAGCGACCAAATCCACGCGTGATGATTTTTGACGGGTCCATGCGCAGCGAGTTCACCAAATAATCCCTAACGGAATCCGCACGCTTGCGGGAGAGCGCGAGATTGAATTCATCCCCCCCGACCAAATCCGTGTGTCCCTCGATCCAACAGAAAAGTCCCGGATTCCGATCCATCAACAGTCCGAGCTTCATCAAATTCACCTTGGCACTTTCACGAAGTTCCGCGCGGTTGAATTCAAATAACAAATCACTCGGCAGCATGGTTTTCGCGCTCAAGAGGACCTTCGAGGGCAAACTGAGCATAGAATCAAGCGAGACCGCCCCGTCGAGCGTCCCTTTTTCAACTTTTCCATTGGCCCCCTGCCGGATCAAATCTTCGGTAAATTTCCCCAAATCTAAGTCATCGGACTGCACAGCTCCCGGGTCCACGGTGACTTGACCGATCTCCGCCGGACGAATGGACTCCGCTTGCCGCCCGAGCTCAGGCAAGTCGGCCTCAATTTCAAAACCTGCGGAAACTTCCAGCGCCGTAGCCTCCGGATCTCCTTCCATCGCCGGATTCTTGAGTTGAATCGCGTAAGACGCATCGACAATTTCCGGGCTGATGTCGATTTCCTGATCTTTTGGCAAAATATCCAACAATTCAATTTCATCAAGCAGCGCACTCGAATCACTGGGAGGCTGGATGATTTCCTCCGGCGGCAGTGAGCGCTCCGGAGCCAGCGGCAGCACCTCCATCTGTCGCAAATCCGTGGGTCGCGTGCTCAGCTCACGCGCCTCTTCGTACTTAAAAGCGATTTTCATGCGGTCGAGCGCGAAAAACACCATGACGTGCAAAAGCAGCGAAACAAGCATCGCCGCTGCCGCCCACCAGCCAAGGTGGTCCGGGCCGGGAAGACGAAAGCCCCCCCCGCTTCTTGATGCGCTCCATGAGTAGCCTGCGGCCATGTGCCGACTATACGCGGATCTAATGTGCTGGCAATCACCGGAAATGCCCTTTAATTTGCCAAAGGCACATCCCGTGCTTCCATCCCCACGACTCCCATCACCATGGCTGCCAAGAAAACCACCAAAAAATCGCAGGCGTCCGCGCCGGCGGACATTCCAGTCGCGCCCCCGAAAAAGGCGCCTGCTGCGAAGAAAACTGCGGCAAAGACTGCGACGAAGACCGCAAAAAAAAGCGCCACGCCCGTCAAAAAGGCCGCTGCAAAACGAACCACTGCGGTCACCACCACGAAAAAAGTCGCCGCTCCCAAAGCCGCCAGCGCACCCACTCCTCCATCGCCCACCGCAAAAAAAACGACACCCAAGCCCTCGCTCGACGCCATCGCACGTGCCGCGTATTTAAACTACCGCCGCCGCGTCGAACAAAATCTCCCGGGCGACTCACATGGCGATTGGCTAGAGGCAGAACGCCAATTTCACGAAACCGACTGAACCGCTCGTCACCCCGCCACACATTCGCAGGGCATCAATGATTTTTTCAACTCTTCCGGCTTGGACAAGCTGTGAAATCCCGGTCACAGTCGCCGCGTGAACCCCTGCTCATCGATTGGCATCGGCCTGGCCGGATTCGGAACCGTTGGCTCCGGCGTCTGGAACACCCTTCAGCGCAATGGCGAACTCATCACCGGTCGGACCGGTGGCGAGCTCACCTTGCATGTCGCCAAAATTCTCGTCAGGGATCTCACGAAAGTCCGCGCCAGCACCGGAACTGTCCCCGCAGAAATCCTCACAACTGACTGGCAGGCCCTCGTCTCCGATCCCGCTGTGGACATTGTCGTCGAGTTGATTGGCGGCACCACCGATGCCTTTGAAATTGTCGCCTCCGCCCTTCGCCAGAGAAAACCCGTAGTCACCGGAAACAAGGCCTTGCTCGCCGAACGCGGCGTAGAACTTTTCGCAATTTCCAAAGAAATGGACACGCCGATTCATTTCGAGGCGGCCGTCGCCGGCGGGATTCCCATCATCCGCACGGTCCAAGACTCGTTCATTGGCAACCGCATCCATTCATTTTCAGGAATCATCAACGGCACCTCCAATTACATCCTTGGCCGGATGACCGACGCTGGATTGACCTTCGAGGCGGCACTCGGCGAGGCCCAAGCCCTTG
>JBEGOB010000140.1:0-15270 GCA_041182265.1 Verrucomicrobiota bacterium
GGCTCAGGCACCACGGTGAAGGTCGCGGTGGCTGGGCCGTTGTTATTGCTCGTGAAGACTGAGGCGCTGCTTCCGTTCCAGTCGTTGTAGGGGTAGGAAAATGAGGTGGTGTACGTGTAAACCCCGGTGGACAAGCCTGCGAGCAGGTTGACGGAATCCGGGGTGTTGTTCCAGGTGCGAGTGTTCCCTGCAGTAGCGACTTGCGTCAGGGTTTGGTTGTTGGTGTCCGAGTTGATGCTCAGGTTGAGGGTGGCGGTGCTTTCTCCACTGAGCCAGTTGTTGCTGCCGGATCCGGCGTCGTAGGCGTAGTTTTCAAAATACCAGTTCGAGAGCACCAAGGTGTCGCCCACACCTGGGTTGAATGTGCCGAGATTGTAGCCGTCGAGCGCCGGATTCGCGCTGGCACCCTTTGGAATCGGGGAAATGTATGTTGTGACTCCCTTGATTTGGAACTCGCCGGTGGATTCAACGACTCCGATGGCTCCATGGCTGACGCCTGTGCCGATGATGATCGCCGCAAGGGCTGATGCTGTTTTTTTCATGGTTCTGGGGTTTGAATGGATTTTCTACACTCACATTGGGGTTTGTAGGTGAAATCCTCCTTCTGGAATCGCTCGTCAAACTCGGGAATGGCCAAGTATTTGCTGGAATTCCTTCAATTTGAAAGCGATGGACGCAGGATCGTCGCTACAATAGCTCAATGGGAGAATGTCATCCCCAAATCCGGTGGTTTACGGAAAATGAAAAATTTTTTCCGGATGCCGCAATTATTCTTCTGGGGCGGGCAGCGCGTCGAGATTTGCGCGGTAGGCCTTCTCATCGAAGAGGCGGCGCTTTCTGAGCACTTGGTCCATCTCCTCGCCGAGGCAAATGGCGATTTCTGAGACGGCTTCGTCGCGCTCGATCCCGAGTTTGAGGAGTCGTGCGAGGGTTTCTGCCACGTAAGGGGTCTGCGGCGAGGTGAGTTGCTGCTCGACGGCAGCGATGAGTTCAGGAAAGAGGTCGTCGTTCATGGGAAAGGTGGTGAGTTTGCTGTTAAATCTCTGGCCATGAGTCCGCTGTCCAGCGGAGCTCTTTTTGGGCGATGACGGAGTGTCCGCCAAATTTCCGGCTGTAATAGTGGTAAAATAGGCGAAATTTTCCGTTTTCCTCAACGATCGCCGGGTGGCCGGGGCCGACTTCCTCGCCCTCGGACTTCATGAAAAGCGTGCCGCCACCGCTTGCGAGATCCTTGCCCTCCGCATCCAAATAGGGGCCGGTGATGGTCCGACTGCGCCCGACACGCATCTCGTAGGTGCTTTTTAGACCGCGGCAGCAGAATCCCCAATTGACGAAGAGGTAGTAGAAATCCCCGTGTTTGTGGAGCGCCGGGGCTTCGATGGTTTCGTTCCATGCAAGCTGCCGGATTTCCTGCCGCTGGGCATGGCGGTGGCCGGATTTTGGGTCGAGTTCGATGAGTTGGATGCCGGACCAAAATGAACCGAAAACCATCCACAAACTGCCATCCGCATCTGCAAAGAGCTGGGGATCAATCGCGTTGAAGTCGTCGGTGGCTTTTGAGCGGATGACGATGCCTTCGTCTTTCCAAACGCATTCCGGGCTTGCGGAGTCGAGGGTGGGGCTGCTTGCGAGACCGATGGCAGACGTGTTTTTCCCCCAGCCGGAGACGGAATAATACAGGAGAAATCGGTCGCCGCGGCGGATGACGTCGGGTGCCCAGAGGTATCCTTTGTGGTCCGGCACGATTTCACGGTGCCAGGCAGGGAGTTTTTGAAAAATCGGCCGATCTTCCGTCCACGTGCGCGCGTCGGGCGAGCGGCGGGCCAGCACGCCGATCCCGGTGGAAAAGACGTGCCAGACATCGCCCTGCTTGATCGGCGTCGAGGGATCGTGAAAACGCAGGGGCCTGCCCAGCTCTGGCTCGGCGGCGCTGGCGCTGGCGGCGCAGACCGTGAGTGCGGCTTGGAGAAATTGACGGAATCTTCGAAGGCGCATGGTGAAATTTACAGGTCTTGCTCAATGGCTTTGAGCGTGAGGAACAAATCTTGCCAGCGGCGGAGGCGCGGCTCGATGGCGAGTTTCTCATGCGCGAGGTGAGTGCGGACGGTGGCGAGCGAGGCAGTATAATCCTCGAAGACGAGGCGCAGCGCATCTTCATAGTCCGTCTGCAAGGTGCTTGCAAAACTGCCGCAAGTGGCGTGCAGGCGTGCGCGGAATTCCTCAGTGATGGTGCGGCGTGTGATCCAAGCGGCTGTGGCACCGCCGAGGAAGAAAAGTCCGGCGAGCCCGCAGAGGATCACGGGTGCCAGGTCGATTGCGAGTGCGCCACAAGCCGCGCCGCCGGTGGTGAGCAGCAAGGTCATGAAGGTGAATGACTTGAGAGAGCGGTTGCGGCGGCGCAGGTCTTTGTCGAGCTGGTTGCGCACTTTTAGATTGCCGATTCCCTCGCATGCGGCGCGTCCGAGGCGCTGGATAAATTGGCTTTTCGCCTTGGCCAGCGTGTCATCCAGAGTTTCCGAGCTTTTTAAATCCACGGCCATGGCCGCATGGATGCGTGTGCGAAGGTCTTCCCAGTGCGCGCGGCAGACGTCCACGACTTCCACGCCGTCTTGCTCCGCCACTGCTTCGACCGCCGTTTGCAGGCGGGCGATGAAGGCGGCTTCCAGGGCCAGGCCGGTGCGGTCTCTCGTGAACAAACGGAAAACCGAGCGGAAAACCCCGAGCCGCCGCCGCAGAAGTTTGTGCGCCCACAGGGCTTCCGTGTCGAAAACCTCGGCAACACTCGCCAAGTGCGTGGGCAGGCGCAGGACGAATCGCTCGCGGATGGAGTCGATTTCCCGCTCGACGGAATCCAAAAAGTGCCCTTGTGCGTTGAGTGCGCGGTTGAGGTCCTCGATCCGGTCTTCCACCGCGCGCAGGGCGATGGATGCCAAGCGCCGCCAGTCTTCAAGCGATTGCCGGCGCGTGGGTGAATCGAGGATTTGGCGCGAAATGAAGTTTTCCAAGTCGCCATGGCCGGACGCTCGCAGCAGTGCTGCATTCGGCGGGGTGGCGAGTTTGGCCTCGCAGGCGGATTTTCCGGAAACGGCGAAGATCGGCGGGACGAAGCCAAGCCGTTGCGTGGCAAGATCTTGGATGTGGCCGAGGATGATTCGTAAGTCGGTGGCGTCGCGTTGGTCGGCTTGTTGGACGACGAGGACGACGCGCCGAAGCGTCTCGGGTGCCAGGGCGGAGAGGAAATTCCAGGTCGAGGCACCCCAGGGATTTGCCACAGGAAAGACGCATAAAATCAACTCTGCGGCGGGCAGCAGGCGGGCGGTCATTTCCAAATGGCCTGCGACGCGTGAATTGGTGCCTGGGGTGTCGATGATGCTGAAATCGCGCAGAAATGGCAGCGGCCGGTAATGTTCCTCAAGGATCGGCGTGATGGCGACGCTGCGCGCCGGGTTTCCGTAGCGATACCACAGCAGCCGATCCGTCTCGGGCAGGGTGCTTGTGGGGCAGAGTGGGTGGCCGAAAAGTCCGTTGATGAGCGTGGACTTGCCGGCCTTGATTTCCCCGCAGACGGCGATGAGAAATGGCTCGCCCAGCCCGTTTGCCAAGTCTGGGATGGCGGGGTAGCGGTTCGGCTCGGTGCCCGTGTCATGGGCGAGCCGGACGATGCCGCGCATCACTTCCGTGAGCCGTCCACGCGTCGCAAAGTAGCGGTCGCCGAAGGTGGAATGACTCACGGGATGCAGTTTTAGGGGTTTCTCAATACACGGAAGGGCTCACGGCGGCTTGGGTGGCGGCGGCGGGCTCTGATTTCATGGCGAGAAGTTGGGAAACGGTCACGAATTGGAAACCGCGGCGCAGCAGTCCGTCGAGCGCGGCGGGCATGGCATCGACCGTCTGCGAGTGGAGGTCATGCGCGAGGACGATGCCACCTGCGGAGGTGCCGCTGATGATCCGTGAGGCGACGACGCCGGGGCCGGGGCGTTTCCAGTCGAGCGGGTCCACGGACCACAAGATCGTCGGGTAGCCAAATTCGGAATGGACCCAGTCGCGTTGGCGCATGGTGAGGCCGCCGTATGGGGGACGCATGGTGCGCGGGCGGACGCCGGCGGCGCGTTGGATGGAGTCGCGGCACCGTGCGAGATCCGTGCGGACCTCGGCATCGCTGAGTTTGCTTAATAGGCGGTGCGTGTGTGAGTGGTTGCCGATTTCATGGCCCTCGGTGACGCAGCGGCGGACGATTTGTGGGTAGAGGTCCACGCTGCGGCCGATGACGTAGAAGGTCGCGCGGATGTTGCGCTCGCGGAGCATGTTGAGCAGGCGCGGCGTGTTTTGCGGGTGCGGGCCGTCGTCGAAGGTGATGGCGACGAAATTTCCGGAAACTGGGACACGCGTGAACGTGACGCCCGCGCCCCGGGAGAAATTCGACGAGTGCGCCATGTCCGGATTCCGTGGCACCGGACCGCTCGGGCCTTGGGGGCGGCGAGCGGGCGCTTGTTGCGGGCGGGCCGCTGCATTTCCTGGCAGTGGGAGCGGATCAGCAGCCCTGCAAGACGCCATCGCCGCAGTGGCGAGGATGAAGCCACGGCGGGAAAGCGTGGACAATGGAGTGGCGGCGGGTGATGGCGGATGATCCATGATAAAAGAGAGGACGATTGAAAAGTGTTACGGAAAAGTTATGGATGTGTGATTTGATGTCACGCCTCGTTTTGTGAGAATGTGGTGCCTTGGTTGAGGGCGTCCACGATGATTCCGCTGGGGGCTTGGAAGCGGTGCGAGCGGCGCAGGGTCTCGCCAAGGTAGAATTTGGCAATTTCCACGGCGCGCGGCAGCGGGTGCCCCTGGCTGAGGGCGGCGGCGATGGCGGCGGAGAGCGTGCAACCGGTGCCGTGCGAGCCAGCCACCGGAATCCGCGCGGCGGCGAAGCGGTGGATGGCTCCCGCATCTGCCAAGAGGTCGATGCACTCCGGCCCGTCCAAATGCCCGCCTTTGAGCAGGACTGCGGTGCCGAATTGTTCGGAGAGGTCGCGTGCGGCGGGTTCCAACTCAGACGCATGGGTGATGGGCCGCCCGAGGAGAACTTCCGCTTCCGGTAAATTCGGCGTGATGACGCGGGCGAGCGGCAACAAGTGGCTGCGATAGGCGTCGATGGCGGCTGGCTCGAGCAGGGAGGCGCCGGTGGAGGCGATCATGACGGGGTCCACCACCAACGCGATATTCCGGTGGTGAACGAGAATTTCCGCGATGGCGGTGACGTGCGCTGCGGAGAAAAGCATGCCGGTTTTGATGGCGGCGACGGGGAAACTTTCGAGCAGCAGGGAAATTTGGTCTGCGACGAAATCCACGGGCAGCGGGAGGACGGCGCGGACGATGTTTGCCGTCTCCGAGACCACGCAGGTCACGGCGGTGAGGCCGTGGACTTGGAAATGCTGGAATGTTTTGAGGTCGGCCTGGATGCCCGCGCCGGCCGAGCAATCGGAGCCGGCAATGCTGAGCGCCACGGGAGTGGATGCTGTCATGGCCGCTTGATAGCCTTTCTGCTGGCTGCGGCAAACTTCATTTCCGGAGGATCTCAGATCGAGGCGCGGTCTTTGCGCCGGGCGTCGAGCACCCCGGCCACGACGCCGACGGGCAAGCCAGCGCTGAAGCCGAAGACGTGGCCGAGCACGTCGGTATTTCCACGGCTATCACCGCCGCCGAGCCAGCCCAGCAGGATGATGCCGCCGAGTGGCGGAGCAAGGACTTTGAGCCATGGCAGCCGCGTCCAGTCACGCAGGGATTCTGACGCGCCAATCCCAGACAGGAGGCCAAGCGCGGCGAATACGGCGGTGGATGCGCCGATCGATGTGAATTTTTCCGGATGGGTGACCCATGAGGTGATGAGATTTCCCAGCGTGCCACAGCCAAGAATGAGCGCCCAAGCGCGCAGGGGACCGATGGATTTTGCCAGCAATGTTCCGAAAAATGCGCCGCTGACCATGTTGCCAAAGAGGTGGGGGAAATCCGCATGCAGGAAAAGCGCACTTGCCGGGCGCCACCACTCGGCCATGTCGAACAGGCCGATGCTGGACGAGGCGGCGCGCCGGACGAGCGTGGGGTCCTGGCTTTGCCAATAGAAGACGCCGATCAATGAGGCGAGCCAAAGCATGCACAGCCACGCTCCCGAGGCATGCCACTCGTGCGCGGCGCGGGCGGGCGGCGGCGGTGAAATTTCGCGGCTGTAAGCATCCAGCTCCTCACAGATTTTCGGGGCGGGACGGGCTTCGGCATGCAGCTCGAACTCGCCCGGCACGCTGGTCTCGGCCACTCGGCAGGCCTCGCCCATGGCTAAGATCACCAGTCCGTGATCGTATGCCTCATCCAGACTCGGGAAGCGGCCGACCTCGACCCAGTCATCCCATTCAGTGGCGGCAGATTCGTTCATGGATGTTTGTGGGTGAGTCAGTCGCGACATTGGAGCGGACCTCGCATCAAGAATCCACGGCTGAGGCCATGCGTCAAACCCGAGTTGCATTTGAGGAATCTCGGAGGAAATCCAGGGCGGCCGCTGCTTTGAGAATCACCAACGAGAAGTGGCCGAGCGCCGCCACGGATTCCAAGCGCGCCATGGCGATTCTTCCGGTGAATTCACGCATGAGTTCGAGCGGGATGTTGCGATCTTCCGCGCCATGCCAGAAGTGGATTGGATGGCGGATTTTCGCGAGATCGTAGGGGATTTCCTGCAGGTAGATTTCCGCGTCCGTCATGAGTCCGCGCCCGCCGCCGCGGATCGCTTCACGGAAGCTGCTGGCAATCACTTCCCAGACGGTTGGGAATTCCACGAAAATTTTCCGGTCCTCTTCAGCGAGTGTTTGCAGCAGCCAGGCGAGGGGTGGGCGCACGGGTGACAGATGGGACGCCATTCCGGCGAGGCGGAAAATCCCGGTCAGCGCGGGCGGCGGGATGAATTTGCGCAGGGAAATCAAAATTTGATAAAGCGGGTGGAGTCGGTCGATCCGCATTCCCGGCTCGCCCAGTGGCACGGCTCCGGCGAGGACAGCGGAGGCGCTCAGCCGCTCGGGCATCTCGGCAGCGCACGCGAGGGCATACGGCGCACCGCCGGAAATCGCGAGTTGGCCAAAGGTGCCAATCCCGTGCGCAGCGGTGAATTTCACCATCAAACGCGGCCAAGATTCGAGCGTGCGCTTGGCGTGATGGGTGGATTGGCCGATGCCGGGGCGGTCGATCGCGATGATCCGCAAGCCGCGCTCGTAGGCAAGGGCGTGAGTCAGGCGCGCCTGCAAGCGACAGCCGGGCCAGCCGTGATAGAAGAAAATCGGCACCCCATCCGGCATTCCGTATTCATTCCAAGCGAGTTGTCGGCCGTGCGGAGTTCTCCAAAAGCGTGGTGCCCCGCAGGGTGGGGGATTGCGCAGGAATTCCAGCGTCTCGTTCACGGCGGTAAGATCGTGTCGCGCCTGCCACACATCAAGTGGGCAATTTCCTCCTGCCGTCATCCGTCGAAAGGATGAGTGCGGGAGGCTTGTTGGCACGTGTGGAATGGTGAGATACATAAGGCCGGCCCTGCCAACAAAACCGCTTTTATGAAATTTCATCGACTCCCGACACGCACCTCATCCCGCGGCTTCACCTTGGTGGAGCTCTTGGTCGTCATCACCATCATCGTCGTGCTCGCCAGTCTCGGGTTTGTCGGGGCGCAGCGAGGCATGGCGGCCGCTAGCAAATCCCGCAGCGTTTCACAAATGCGGCAAGTCGGGGTGGCGGTGGCGGCTTGGGCAGCTGAGTTCAATAACAACGAGCCGATGTATTTTCGCGATGGCAGCGGGGATTCCAGCGGTGAATCCACGCCCGCGCTCAACGCGGAGCATCACAAAATTTGCGCGGGCAATCCTGCGAAACTTCTCTACAACCGGACCAGCCCTGCCGATGGCTACCTGCAAGATCACACTGCGTTTTTCGCACCCATCCATAAGTGGAAAATCCCTGAAGCGGTGGATTACAACCCATCCACCACGGGGGCGACAAGCCTCTGGGGCTCGTTCATGTGGGTCTATCCGAGCGTTCCCGCTGCCGAGCGCACCCAGCGTCAGATCAGCATCATGCGCAGCAGCAGTTACACCTCAGTCTCGCGCAAGGCCTATGACAAACTGCTCATGTTCAATGATTTTAGCTATGCGAAGCGCAAGTATGTCAAAGATAAGTCTTACCTAGCTCTTTTCCGCGACACGTCCGTCAGTGTCGTCGCCCAAGATGGAAACATTTGGGGTTGGTTTTTCACGAATCCCTGACGGCTTTCGCATCCACCAAAAGGATGAGAGGCGGCCGCTTGCTGCGCCTCCTCGAAGTTTCTAGGGTTTAACTTTCGCAGTTTGGCCATTTCCGGCCGCAAACCCACTCGAAACGAATACTCTCATGAAAACCCGTTTGAATCAGTTCCTCGGAACTCTCTCCGTGGTCGTGCTGTCGCAGTCCGCAAGCGCGGTGGGCTTGGCATGCTGACTTTTCGAGGACCTTGCAGACAATGACATGCAAAAAGAAGCTTTGTCCGGAAACGGACATATCGCCGAGGGTGGGGCTGGGTTTTGGGTTTCCTTCACTCCACCCTCGGTTTTTTTACCGCATGCAAATTTCGAGAGTCTCCTGTAGGAATTCGCCCGTATGATTGAATGGCGCATCTTGCTCTTGCTAGCGTTTCTGGCTCAAGCCTGCCTGGCGACTGAGCCCTTGAAATCTTTGGCAGAACTGCGTGCCCTTTCTCACGGTGCGGCATCGCTCGCTGTGCCGGTGGAGGTGGAGGGCATCGTCGTGGGCTTGGAACCCAGTGCGCCATTCCACTTTTTTCTGCACGATGGAACAGCCGGTTGCTTCATCAAAACCACTCTCAGCGGCCGCGTTGGCAAGCTTGTGGTGGGAGACCGCGTGCGTGTGACCGGCGTCTCTGATCCGCTTGGCTACTATCCAAGCGTGAAGAACGGCCACGTGAAAATTTTGGGAAAAAGCGCGTTGCCTTTGCCATCCACTCCCACCGCCAGTCAAATGTTCGCCCCGGAACTCGACTCGGAATGGATCGAGGTTCCCGCGGTGGTCACGGCTTTCGAGTTGACTGGAGATCGTGTCACGCTCGTGCTCGAAGTTCACGGACTTCCTTTCAAAGCCGAGCTGCCGATGTCAGATGATGCGGAAAATCAGGCAGTCGCCTTGCTCCAGCGCCCAGTCCGTCTGCGCGGTGTCATGGGGACGATTTTTAACCGTCAGCGGCAAATGACGGATCGGCATTTCTTTGTGTCATCGTTCGCTTCGTTAGTCCCGACCATGCCCAAGTTGACGGCGGAGGTCTCGCCTTTGCTCTCAGTTACCACGCTTCTAACTGGCGGATACGGCCCGCGTGCGCTCGTCCGCGTGCAGGGACGCGTCACTCAACTCGATGATTTGGGGTTCTATCTGCGAGATGGAACTGGCAGCACGCTGATTCATGCCGCGCGCGTGGATCATCTCGCGCCGGGGGCGGTGGTGGAGGTTGAGGGGTATGGCGCGGTTGCGCCGTTCCGCCCGATTCTCCGTGCCGTTCGTGTGACGGAATTTGACGCGTCGGAGAGCCTTTTGCCCGTGTCCTTGGATCTTGGGAAGTCGGATTTATCCATGCTCCACGGCGAGTGGGTCACGCTGGATGCGGATTTTCTCGGGCGGCGGGATGGGCCGCTGGAGGGAGTTCTCCAGTTCCGCAGCGGTGAGCGGTTTTTCGAAGCCTTGCATCCGAACCGCAGTGAAAGCGTCTATCATGACTTGGTCATTGGGGATCGCCTAAGGCTCACTGGGATCAATGAACTCACCACCACGCATGCGCTGCCGCGTCCGGATTGGATCGATGGGTTCCGCATTTTACTCCCGGAATCCGGCGGGATTCAAGTGCTTCGGCGTGCACCGTGGTGGACGACGCAGCGCTTGTTGATTGCCCTTGGCGCGGCCAGCGCATTGGCGGTGTTAGGAATGATCGGAACGTGGATTCTACGGCGACAAGTGAAGTCGCAAATGGCGGTGATCAGCGACCAACTTCGCGCGGAGGCGGTCGGCGAGGAGCGTGACCGGATGGCGCGTGAACTTCACGACACGCTGGAGCAACAACTTTCCGGGGTCGCTCTGCAACTCGATGGGCTGGATTATGCGGTGAATCAGAACCCGGCGACGGCATCATCGATTCTCTCGTTGGCGCGCCGGATGCTGCGTTACACCCGGCTTGAAGCGCGCCGCTCGGTTTGGGACTTGCGGTCTAAAGTGCTTGAAAATGAGGGTCTAGCTGCGGCGCTCCGTGCGATTTCCAGCCCAAGTGGCGGTGGCTTCGGTCCTGCCGTGGAGGTGCGTGTCTCGGGGAAACCCAGTGCTCTTGTGACGGGCGTGGATTTCCATCTGTTGAGGATTGCGCAGGAAGCCATGACGAATGCGGTCAAGCACGGCAGTGCCCAGTCGATCATGGTGCACTTGGATTACCAGGTGGAACACACTTGCCTAACTGTTCATGATGACGGACAAGGCTTCGATGCCACTTCACCTCAGTCCGCGCCGGGTCCGCATTTCGGTCTGCTCGGCATGCGTGAAAGAGCCGCCAAGATCATGGCGGAACTTTCGATTGTATCTGCTCCCGGTTGTGGATGCACCGTGAAGGTGGAGGTTCCCAATCAGCTGTCGTTTTCAAATCTATGAGCAATCAAGTCATTCGTATTTTGGTGGTGGATGATCACTTTATGGTGCGTCTCGGCCTCATCGGCGCAATTTCCGCAGAGCCGGACATCGAGGTGGTGGGCGAGGCCTCCAGCGGCGAAGAAGCACTTGCGCTGTTTCCAAAAATCTTGCCGGATATCACTTTGATGGATGGCATTCTGCCGGACATTCACGGAGTTGATGTCACTCGCCGAATCCTTGAAAATCATCCATCGGCTCGAATCATTCTTGTCTCTATCAATGAGACTGCGGAAGACATTCACCGCGCGCAAGAGGCGGGAGCGATGGGATACATTCCGAAATCTTGTGAGAAAGATGCGATCGTGCGCGCGATCCGTGTGGTTGCCGGCGGACAGAGGTTTTTACCGCCGGAATTGCTTCATCGCCTAGCAGAACGGAATTTATGGCCACCTTTGAGTGCCCGTGAATGTGAAGTCTTGCGCTTAATTGCCAAAGGCCTCGCGAATAAGCAGATTGCGAGTGAGTTGGCTGTCGGAGAAACCACGGTGAAGAGTCATGTTGGACATATTCTCGAAAAACTTGGCGCTCCCGATCGCACACGGGCGGTGACTCTAGCCATCGAGCGCGGTCTATTGAGGATCTAACTTTCAGGTGAATGGCGAGCGGGAGTTTCGACTCTCCAAACGGTTTCTTTGCGGTTCGTTCGCCGCGATCGGATGGGTCATTGCCGTGTCTGTTTCCAGCGCAGCGGAGACTGGCTTTCGATGCGTTGGAATGCACGCTGGAAGGTTCTAAGGCTGCCAAACCCGCAGGCATCTGCAACATCCTCAATTTTCCGACCGTCGTCCTTTAACATGTCTTTCGCCAGTCGCAGCCGCATGCGAAGCAAGCATGCCATGGGGGTGCTCCTCAGGTCTTTTTCAAATTCACGGTAGAGCACACGCAGCGAAACACCGCAGTGGTCGGCCACGGCTCGGGCGTCGAGCCCGGGATTCTGAAGTTGATGCGCCATGCACGCCAGCGCCCGCTTGACGAGCTCCAGTCGTGCCGCCACCGAGTTGGTGCTTTCTCGCGCAATCAGGCCGACTGGCGGGAAAATGATTTTCTGATGCGGGATCTTCGTCCCCGACATAAGGGCGTCGAGCATGGCCGCTGCCTGATAGGCTTGTTCTTCGATCGGGCAGGCGATGCTGGTGATTGGAACGGTGCCGAATTCGCAGACCAAATCGATGTTCCCACAACCCACCACGGCAAGGTCATCGGGAACGCGCCAGCCTGCTTCTGTTGCGGTTTCGATCGCTCTAGCAGCGAGAAGATCGTCCTCGGCGAAGAGCCCGAGCGGTTTGGGTAGCCAGGCGAGTTGTTTGCGGAACCACTCGCCCGCGCCGTTGCCATGTTCGGAAATTTTTTCGAGGTCTGTGCAAGCATGACCCGCCTCGCGAAGTGCATCTCGGAAGCCATCTCCGCGCCGGAGCGCGTGAAGATTGTCCGAGTATCGGAAATACGCGAAGTGTCGGTGGTCTTGTTCTAGCAGGTGATTCGCGGCCATTCGGCCGATTGAGTATTCGTTGCATTCGACATTGGGAACGGCGAGACGAAGATCGTCGCAACCGTGAAGGACCGTTGGAATCTGGCGGGCTGTTTTGCGAACAAATCGCACCAGATCCGGCCGGAAAACATTGGTCGTCAGCAGTCCGTGAGCCTCCCAGTCAGGTGGCACGGCATTGTGATACAGCGAGAATGCGTTCAGGATCCAGTCTGCCTCACGTGCATAGCGCGAGAAACCTGCGAGAATGCTGGGGTTCAGGAACCCAAGGACGATGAGAATGCGTTTGCGTTTGTTCATGACTGGGAGGCGCGTGGCGAAGGATGCGCAAATTGTCGCTCTTTATGCAAGCAACGTCATTGAATGCCCTGCGTCTGCTGCTTACGCTCGTCGCAGGAAGCCGCCCTGAATCCCTCATGAATTTGAAATCCGTCACCGCCCGATTTGTCGCCACGCTTTGCATGGCGACCAGCGCTTTGCATGCCCAGACAGAAAGAGTTTTATTCCGCGAATTTTTCGTCGCACCCAACGGTTCGGATGCCGCTCCAGGGACGAGGGGCAAGCCTTTTCAAACCCTTGAAAAAGCACGCCAGGCAGTCCGCGCGGTCCTTCCCGGCATGACGGGCGACATCGCAGTCACCATCCGCGGCGGCACCTATCCAGTGAGCTCGGCAGTCGTCTTCACACCCGAGGATTCCGCCACGGGCAACCACCGCATCATCTACCGCGCCGCCGAAGGTGAAACTCCGCTCTTCACCGGCGGCATGCCGGTCAGCGGTTGGAAGCCTCATCAGGACGGAATCTGGAAGGCTCCGCTCCACCGCGACGAAAAACTCCGCGCACTTTACGTGGAAAATGCCCGCGCCGTCATGGCGAACAGTGGCAAAAAAATCCGCGCCCAAGGAGGGTGGGGGACTTACACCGTCACCGCTGGCCAAGCGCCTTGGGCTTGGCAAAGCGGACAAACGGCGGACGGCATCCAATACAATATCTCCGACCTTCCGAAAATTACCCACAATGTCTCGGACGTGGAAATCGAAAACCAGACGACCTGGAACAAGAACTTCGTCGGTGTCCGCGAAATCACCACCGAGGGTGATAAGTATATCTTCAAGCTCCAACAACCTTACGGGGCCATCGCCCAGCAAATCGGCTGGACCGCCGGACTCACCCTCGACAGCGAGCAAATCATCCACAATGCCTTCGAACTGCTCGACCAACCCGGCGAGTTCTACTTCGACCGTGCCGAGAAAACCATCTACTACATCCCTCGCTCCGGCGAGAACATGCAAACCGCAAAGGTCGTCGCTCCCGTCACGGAAACGTTGATCCAGCTCGATGGCCAGCCGCTTGAAAACCGCGTGCGCAACCTCACTTTCAC
The DNA here is from genome assembly GCA_041182265.1 of Verrucomicrobiota bacterium. Taxonomy (GTDB): domain Bacteria; phylum Verrucomicrobiota; class Verrucomicrobiia; order Verrucomicrobiales; family Akkermansiaceae; genus Luteolibacter. Next base: position 13,599 of record JBEGOB010000140.1, read on the forward strand.
CGGACTGAGCTTCGCCCACACCGACTACAATCTGATGGAAATCGACGGCTCTCACGGCACAGCCACCGTGCAGACCGCCACCATCAACACGGCATTCGCAAGCCCTAACTGGCATTACGATGTTTACCGATCCTACGACACGCTTCCGGCCGCGATCATCGGTAACGCCATCGAAGGCATCGAATTCACCCGCAACACCATCGCGCACACCGGCTGCCAAGGCATCGTGATGAGTAACGATGTCAGCGATGTCCGCATCGTCGGTAATGTGATCCGCGATGCCGGTGGCAGCGCGATCACCCTCGGACATCCCCACCACAGTTATGAAAATGATGCTCCCGACCTCAAACACCCGGAAGGTGCGGGCATCGAGCGCGAGAAATTCCCCGCTGGCACTGAGTCGATCCCGCGCCGCGTTTTAATCTCCAACAATTTCCTGCCAGACAACGCCGCCCTCTTCAACGGTCACACCATCATCACCGTCCTTTATGCCTATCAGGTGACGATCGAGCACAATTGGATCCCAAGCGCGCCCTACTCCGGCATGAACATCGGCTGGGGTTGGTGCGACTTCGATGGCAGCGCCGTCGCCACCCATCCGCAATGGGGACAAGGCTTCCGCCCGTCGGTCTTCCCCGGCAAGCCAACCATGGTTTCGGGAAATAACCGCATCCACGCAAACCGCGTCGAGCGCACGATGAGCACCCTCCACGACGGTGGGGCCATCTACACACTCGGCCGCCAACCCGGCACGCTCATCGATCGCAACTACCTCCGCCGCTCCTCGTGGGCAATCTACAATGATGAAGGATCTGAACTCATCATCAACCGATCTAACGTCCTCGAAGGCCCCTACGACCTCGCCTACTACGGGGGCGACTACGGCCGGAAGCACAGCCTGCTCGTCGAGGGGTCATTCGCCACCGAGGACAAGTGGAATTTTTCATCACCTAACACAAGGGGAGTCAACAACACCATCTGCGATGCCGCAACTTGGCCGCCTGAAGCGCAAGCCATCATCGACGAAAGCGGGCTGGAACCCGAGTGGCGCGACATCATCCCATCAGACTGGAAGCCCATCAACGAGGCTCTCGAAGGCGTGGACCCGGAGTGGATCAAGAATGCCATCGACTTCGTGATTCCGGGCTCTCCCGGCGAAAGTTCTCGGCTCGTTTCCCAGCAGAATTCTCAAACCGGTCCGGCGCACGGAAAAACCTACCGCCAGGGCGAGGAGTTCTCCTATCGGATGAAAATCCCGGTTGGCAAGAAATCGGAACTCGTCGCGACTTACTGGGGTGAAGAGGCCCAGCAGCGGAGATTCAGAATCTTCATCAATGACCGCCTGGTCGCCACCCAGGAATTGTTCCGGGCCCATCCCGGAGTCTTCTTTGACTCGCAATATCCAATCCCCGCGGACCTGCTGCCGTTAGGCACTGCCGGCGAAACCGTCGAGGTGGTGGTCCGCTTCACCGTGGAGCCGGAGGGTTTCACCGCCGGGGGCTTGTTCGGGCTGAAAGTCGTGACGGCTAAATAACTCGAATATTCCGATGCATCTCGAATCTCCTTCCCGTCCACTGCCTCTCTCCGGCCGCATGAGTTACGCGGCGAGCGACGCCGCAGGCCAACTCGTTTTCTGCGTTATTTCGTTCTATCTGTTAAAGTTCTACACCGA
>JBEGOB010000141.1:0-10203 GCA_041182265.1 Verrucomicrobiota bacterium
AGTGGCACCGACGCCGCAGCCAGCGGCGACTTCACCGCCACCGGCATCAATGGTAGCGGCACCATCACCAACGGCGCGAATGTCGCCCGCAGCTTGACTCTCCAGACCGCGGCCAATGAAATCTTCACCGGCACCCTCGCGGATGGCGGGACAGGCGGCTTGATTTTCAACAAACGAGGAGGCGGCACCCTAACGATCAGCAATTCCAATAGCTACACCGGCGGCACTGAAATTGGCGTAAATAACAGCGGCGCGCGCATTGGAGCGATCCGCGCTGAGGCCACTCAGGCGCTCGGCACGGGCACAGTCTCCATCGGCATCGGCGGCAATGATGCCACCGCAAGACTGGAGCTGGATGGCGGAATCAGCCTTAGCAATCCGATGATCATCTCCGCTAGAACTACCGTCACCACGACGATCCAAAGCACCGGTGGAAACAACACGCTCACGGGCACCTTGTCCATCACCTCGGGTGGATCTAATAATTTGATCCAGGCTGACGCCGATACTCTCACTCTTTCTGGAGCCACCGCCGTCACCAACGTCACGGCCCAGGCGCGTTTTGTCACCTTCCAAGGCGATGGTAACATCAACGTCTCAGGAGCCATCGTGAATGGCACCGCCGGTGGCAGCCTCGGTGTGATCAAATCTGGAATCGGAACTCTAACTTTCGGCGGGGCTAACACTTACACCGGGGACACCACCGTCAATCAGGGAATCCTCGATGTGGCCATTCCCGTGCTCGCGGATTCCGCCGCAGTCCGCATTGCGGAGGAGGGTGCACTCCACCTCAGCCACGGCTCAAGCGATACTGTTAGCCGTTTCTACATCGACGGCGTCGAGCAATACGTCGGCACCTGGGGCGGCCTGGCTTCCAGCGCCACTCACAAGACATCGCGAATCACTGGCACTGGCATTCTCAACGTCGCCAACGGCACCACTCCGCCATCCGGCTACGGCACTTGGGCCACCGCCACTGGCCTCAGCGCAGGTGTCAACGATGCATCAACTTTCGATGCCGATGCCGATGGCTTCAATAACGGAACTGAATACATTCTCGCCGGCCTCCCACTCAATGGTGCGAACGGCCCGAAAATTCACTCCCTCATCGCAGACAGCAGTGCCGATGTTGATAGCGATAAGGAGCTTGTCGTGACCATCGCCGTGCCCCAAGGCACACCGGTCTTCTCAGCAGGTGCGCCAAGTTCCACCGCCACCTTCGAGGGCTACCTCATCACCGTGCGCGGCTCCACCGACCTCACCACATTCCCAGTCGTAGTCACACCTGTTGATCCCGTCGTCACCGGCCTGCCCTCTGCACCTGTCCAAGGCGGTATCACCTATGAATACCGTAGCTTCTCCCTCAACGGCTCCAACGGGCTATCAGGAAAAGGCTTCCTTCAGGTCTCAGTGACTCAACCGTGATTTTCTCCCCCGAATCTGCTGCCGCCGCGTCGCGTGAGGTGCGCGTGGCGGCGGAAGTCTGTGGGATGATCTGCAATCATGGGGCCGCGTTCTGGAGCAGCAGCGTCTATCATCTGGGCGACATCCAAGCCTAGCAAGTCACGCGAGATGCAAAGAATTTCCTCGTCGAAACCGCGCTCCTGCACGGGGAGGAAATTTTTCGCAATCTCGAAATCCGGGGCTGAGTCTGCATTCAATCTATCTTCACGATCCGTCATGATCCATCCAAGGCCGACATTTCACAGAATCGTTCCAATCACTGCCGGATGTCTTCTGGCATCGGGGTTGGCACCGCTTTTTGCCCAGCTTCCTGCTGGAACCTGGCAGTATGAGTGGGGTGAGGATTTCTCGGGAACCACTCTTGATACCACCAAGTGGAGTTATAATTATCCGTGGGGAACCACGCACAATCACGAGGCGACCATGAACTCCGCCAACGCCGTGCTCGGGGACGGCACGATGACGCTCGTCGCACGCCGCAATGATAGTGGAGGAAATTTCACCTCAGGAGCCATCAGCACCGGATACAGCAGGGCGCGGTTTTCCCAAGGTTACATCGAGGCACGCATCCGCCTCCCCGGCACTCCCGGCTCATGGCCCGCGTTCTGGGGGCTCAACGACGGTTGGCCGCCCGAGTGTGATATCATGGAGTATCCTATCGACACCGCCGCCGGCGCGGGATATAACAAAGATGAATATCACACCGCCTTCCATTACCGAAATTCAAGCGGTGAGAACGCCGCTGGCGCTGGCAAGGTCAATCCCCTCAACGCTGGCAACCTGAATGGCACCTATCATAATTTCGGCGTCCACTGGGTCTCAAACAGCCGCGTTGATTTCTACTTCAATGGCACCATGGTCAGTTTTCTCAACAATGCATCGGCCGTCTCGCAGATGTCGTCGATGTATCTGATCCTCAACTATGCCGTGGGTGGATGGCCCGGCAGGCCGAACACCAGCGAGTGGCCCGTCGGACACATGGACGAAATGAAAATCGACTGGGTCCGCGTGTGGCTCCCGGCCTCCGCCAAAACCAGCAATTGGACGAGCACTGGACCCGAAGAATACCGCCTCTGGACCACGGCCTCACATTGGACCAATGGCGTCCCTAACATCGGAGGCATTTCCTCCACTTTCAGCAGCGTCCCCGCCGCCGCCCAGCGCATCGACTGGTCGGGCCGCCGCACACTCAGTGTCATCCATCTCGATGGCTCCACCCGCTACCGCTTCGGCTGGCCTGATAAGCGACTGGTGCTTGGCGCGGGCAGCAACGGCTCGCTAAACCCCGCCATCAACATTGCTGCAACCTCTACCACCGAGCACGAGATTTATTGCCAGCTTGAATGGACGGACACTCTCGATATTAACAATCTATCAAATTTTCCGCTCTTGCTCACGGGGCAAGCTCTCGGCGGCCATGGCATCCGGCTCAATGGCGCGGGCATCGTCAGCTTTGATCACCCTGCCAGCTACAGCGGCCCGACGGTGATCAATTCCGGTAGTGCCGGCCCTGGCGTGGCCCGAGCCCGCACCACCAACCCGTTCGGAATCGGCGGCGTGCTCACGATCAGTCAAGCAGGCAACAGCACCACCGCTCGTCTCGAATTGGAAAATAATACCCGCGTCCCGAATTCGGTCGCTTTCAGCGGGCGCAACAACTCCACTCCCGGCATCGTCAATAACGGTGGATCTAACATTATGAGTGGGACTATTTCCGCTCAGGTCGGTGGCGCGGACTACCGCATCCGCACGGTTGACGGCAGCCTCCGTCTAGCAGGTTCTCCAGCACTCACCAGCACGGCCACCGGCACCCGCACCTTCACTCTCGATGGAGCGGGGCAGGGGAGTGTCACTGGCCCAGTCACTAACGGCTCGGCCACTGTGAATCTAGTCAAGGACGGCACTGGAATCTGGACGCTGGATGCCGCGAATACCCACACCGGAACCACCGTGGTCAATGCGGGCACGCTCGTCGTCAAAGGCAGCACCGGCGCCGGCACTACCACCGTTGCATCCGGTGCCACGCTTGCCGGCGGAGGCTCGGTCCGCAGTCACCTGAACGCAAGTTCCGGAAGCTCCATCCGCATCGGCGAGGCAGGCATGCCAGTAGCTTTCTCTCTGTTGGAAAATTTCAACTCCTATCCCACCGGCGGCATCGGCTCCACTCCAAATACCACCGGCGATCTCTGGCAGGGGGTCTTCGATGGCACGGGCAACGCGCAAATCGTCTCCAACAGTGAGAATCGTGCCTTGCGTGTCCTCGGTATCAATAGTGCAACCAACTCGTGGCGCGGCGCCGTCACCGATCTCCGCACGCTCCCTGCCGGAAATTTCAGTCTCGGTCACGGACGGACTGGCACCTATTTCTTCCGCGTCCGCCGCACCGGCACCGGCCCTGTCGATGCGGTTTTCGGGCTTTCCGACCTCGCTCCATCAGGAAATCCCGGCAGCGATGTCGCCTCGCCGTGGAATGAATATGCGGTCACTCTCTCGCTCTTCGGGGATAGCGCCACGAGCATGCTGCGCGCCAACGCGGGCGGCAGCGGCAGCACGAATGTCACCAGCGCACCTAACGACCAGTGGCTCAACGTCTGGGTCACGGTGAACCATGCTAATCAGACATTCCGCGTCGCCACCTCTATCGGCACCTCCGATGGCACCGACTCCGGGCAATCCTATATCTTCGGCCGTCGTCAGGCTGCCACCGTCGGTGTCAATCCGCTCATCACCTTCGGCATCCACGAAAACCTCGGTGGCCCGGTGGAAATTGACGATCTCCATTTCACCTCCGGCACTCATTTGGCATTCCCGCTTTCCGGCACCCAGCCGCCGCGTGGCGAGACGCTCACTTGCGACGCATCCTTCACTCTCCCTGCCGCCGCCACTCTCTCCTTCGATCTCGCCTCACCGGCGCAACACGATCAACTCGTCATCGCCGGCTCTGCACAAATCGGCGGAACTCTCGAAGTGAATCTCGATGCGTCCGCCACGCCGGCACCCGGCGATTCATTCCATCTCATCCGCGCGAATTCTGGCAATATCGCCTTTTCCGAGCTTGATCTTGAGCCGCTTCCGCCCGGTCTCGTTTGGGATACAAGCGACCTTGGAAATGGCAGGCTTGCCATCACTGCTGCACCCGATCCCTACGCCGAGTGGGCGAGCGGTTTCCCGTTTCAAGCTGGTGAAAACACCCCGCAGCTTGATCCCGACGCTGATGGTGTTCCTAACGTTTTTGAATTTCTCTTCGGTTCCAATCCACTTGCCCCCGGCGCGGGAAGCCTACCCAGCGCCAGCCTTCGCGCACCGGCTGCCGATGAATTTCCCGGTGCCGCGCCCTCGAAGCGATATCTAACGCTCACAGCGACTGTCCGCAAGGAAACCGGAGGCCTTGACCCCACCGCGCAAGCCGCGCCCTCTCCCGGGCTGCTCGATGCACCCGGCTCTTCTGATGGAATTCACCACCGCATCCTAAGCGACCTCGGTGATTTTCAAATCCGGCAATGGACCCACGGCACGCCTGTCGATGAAGCTTCCGCGAAATTCATGCGACTCCGCCTTACGCTGCCTTGAAGTAGCATCACCAAGGGCTGATACTCTGATATGAGTGGTTCAGTCGTGAAGGCGAAGGATCATCATTGCTTAACTGGGTTTTTCCAAATGATACACATCGCATGCGGGCACTCACTTCCAGCTCGCTTCATTTGGAAGAAGGCATGCGCTGGTTCGGCCCGGAGGATCCGGTGCCGCTGGCCTTCATCGGCCTCCAAGATTCGCACAAATCAAGCGGCAGCGTCGAATACCACAACATCCGAATCCATCCGATCACTCCATAATTCCCAGCGAAACGCCTGATTCTTAGACTCAACTGCGGATGAAGAGGTCATGGTAGGACGTGACCCGGCGTGACGTTTGTCCAGTTGCGTTTTCTCAGATCTGGAAATAAAATCATGCAGCACACATAGGATTCGCGCTTCTTAGAATTTGCCGTAAAGCGACAATCCACCGATCATTGAAAACCTGACATGATGCCCTCGCTCTCAATTTTACCTGTCGTCTTTGCGACTCTAACGCTCCTTTTCGCGAGTCCAGCGCTCGAAGCGGAATTGATCCACCGCTGGTCTTTCAATCAGCCGTCTGGAGCGGTCCCCACGGGAACTGTCGTTGCTGATAGCATCAAAAATATGGGGGCAACAGTCCGCGGAGTCGGTGCTGTATTCAACGGATCCTCTCTCATTCTGCCAGGCTCGACCGACGCCAATCAGCGACCCTCGACAATCTCTGCCTACATCGATCTTCCGAACGGTCTCATTTCATCCAAAACCAACTTCACCATAGAAATTTGGGCTACGCCACTGAGTTACCAAGCCTTCCAACGTCTGCTCGACTTCGGTCGCATCACCCAGGCCGGCGATGGTCTCGGGGCTCTTGGCGAAATCACCGGCCTCGCCACCACCGCACCCGGTGCCACCAGTTCCTTCGATGGATTCACGCTCACCCTTTCCCGGGATGCGGTCGGAAACATCAGCCAGCAACGCTTTGAAACCCGCGCCAACGGCGTCGGGGCAGGGGACGCCACCGGCCAATACGGCATCTCGGACACCAACCTCGCCACCACTGCTGGCACGGAATACCACTACGTTTTAAGCTTCCAAAGCGGCGTTGGCACCTTCGCCTCCACTGGCGGTCGCGCCTCGTGGTATCGCAATGGCACACTCGTCGCCTCGCTCGACACCAGCTTCCGCCTCAATCAAATCCAAGACGTCAACAATTGGCTCGGTCGCTCGCACTGGAGCGGCGACCGCGCCACTCACGCTGCCTACAACGAGGTCCGCTTCTACGACCATGCCATGACTCCTGCGGAAATCACCGCCAGCTTCGACTCCGGGGCGAACCCTCCCTTCCCACTGTCTGACATTGCCCATCGCTGGTCCTTCGGAAATACCGCAGGCAACGCCACCTCCGGCACCGCCGTCCCTGATCTCGTCGGCACGGCCACTGCCACCGTCCGTGGAAACGGAGCTACCTTTAGCGGCTCTGCCCTCACCCTGCCGGGGAATACGAACGGCAATCAAACACCTGCTAACCTATCCGCTTATGTCGATCTCCCAAACGGTATCATTTCCTCTAAAACCAGCCTCACTTTTGAGCTCTGGGCCACCCAAGTCAGTGCGAGAAACTGGCAGCGCATTCTGGACATTGGTCGCACGGATCTGACTGGAAACTCCGCCGCCCAAGGTGCTGGTGCTGCCCCTGGCGAGATCCTCCACACCGCCACCACCGCCCCAGGTGGCACCTTTTCCAGCGACAACCTGATGCTCGCCATCAACCGCGGCACCGCTGCTAACCAGCAGCGACTCGTCGGCCGCCTCAATGATGCGGGTGAACTGGCCACCGACTCCGGTGTCACTCTCGCCACGGGCATCCGTCATCATTTCGCCATCACCTACACCGATGGTGCAGGTGCATCCGGCAGCTCCGGTGGTCAACTTGCATGGTATCTCAATGGGGCACTCGCCGCCACCCGCGACCTGCCTTTCAAGCTCTCCGCCATCGAGGACGTCAACAATTGGCTCGGGCGCTCTCAGTATTCCAATGATTCCTGCGCCAACGTCATTTACGACGAAGTCCGCATTCACCGCCGAGCCCTTAGTCAGAAGGAAATTCTCAACAGCATCAGCATCGGCCCCAACCCGACTTTTCCGCCACCCACCCCTGTGGCCGATGCCGCCACGCTCCATCATCGCCAAAAAGTTCGCGTCAACGTCTTGCAGAACGACGGCGGCACCTTCGATGCGACTGCGGTTTCCATCGTGCAAGCCCCCCAGTCCGGCATCGCTGCGGTCAACTCGGATGGCAGCATCCTCTACACGCACACCACCGGCAGCCCGGCCAGCGACAGCTTCACCTACCGTGTCAATGGCGCTGGCGGACTCTCTCAAGCGGCCACCGTCACCCTAAGCTTTTCCCAAAGTCTCCGCATCGCCAACTCCAACTTCCAAGTTCCGGCCACGCCGCCCCCCGTCTCGATTGTGGCGGTGAATGCCTTCACTGGACTTTCTTTCAACGAGCCCGTGTGTATCGCCTCGCCGCCCGGCGATACCCAACGCGTCTTCATTTGTCAAAAAGGCGGCCTCTTGCGCGTGGTCCCCAACGTCACCGCCGCGAACCCCAGCGCCAGCACCGTCCTCACCTTGAGTGCTGCAAGTGGAGGCCTCTTCAACGGTCGCACCCCTGCGGAATCACTCAACACCGGCAGCGAATGCGGCCTGCTCGGCATGGCCTTCCACCCGAACTACGCCACCAACGGCCACGTGTTTCTTTTCTATTCCGTCAACATCGGCGGCGCACTCCACCAGCGCGTATCTCGTATCACTTTCAACAACCCGAATTCCGCCACGCCCACTGCCAACCTTGCCTCTGAGCGCATCCTCATCCAGCAAGCCGACGAAGCCGGCAACCACAACGGCGGCGACCTTCACTTCGGACCTGATGGCTATCTTTACATTTCGTTAGGCGACGAAGGTGGCCAAAATGACCAATACGCAAACAGCCAGCGCATCAACAAAGACTTCTTTGCCGGCATGCTCCGAATCGATGTAAACCTCGAAGGCACCGAGATCGCTGGAAATTCCGCTGCCACTGACGACTCCAATTTGCCGCCTAACAGCCATCCCGCCATTGTCCTGCACAGTGGCCTACCCGCCTATGAAATTCCGGCTGATAACCCATGGGTCGGTGCCACCTCATTCAACGGCATTGCACTCACCGCCTCCACTGTCCGCACCGAGTTCTGGGCCGCCGGCCTTCGCAATCCATGGCGCTTTTCCTTCGACCCCAGCACTGGCGAACTCTGGTGCGGCGACGTCGGCGGCGGTGCCCGTGAGGAAATCAACATCCTCACACGCGGCGGAAACTACGGATGGGTCTGGCGCGAAGGCAACATCGCCGGACCCGTCACCGGCGCACCTGTCGGCTTCTCCCCCATCAATCCACTCTTCGACTATCAGCGCGGCAACGGCACACTTCAAGGCACCAGCGTGACCGGCGGACTCGTCTATCGGGGCACCCGCTTAGCCTCACTCTCTGGAGCCTATATCTTTGCCGATTATAACTCCGGCAACGTCTGGTCGCTCGTTCGCAACGGCAGCAATCCGCCCACCGTCACCCGCATCCTCGGCGAGGGCGGCATCGTTGGCTTTGGTCGGGATCCATCGAATGGTGACGTCCTCATGGCCGATTTAAATGACAATATCATCCGCCGCATCACCACCGTCACCGACACCAGCACCTACCCCGCCACCCTCACGGCAACCGGCTTGTTTGCCGATCTTACCGACCTATCACCCGCGCCAGGCCTGCTGCCCTATCAGATCAATTTACCCTTCTGGAGTGACTACGCCATCAAGCGCCGCTGGTTTTCCATCCCGGACGCCTCCTCGAAAATGACGTGGTCGCGCGATGGTGAGTGGTCTTTCCCAAACGGTCAGATCTGGGTGAAACACTTTGACATCGAGATCACCCGTGGCAATCCCGCCACGCTCAAACGCCTCGAAACCCGCCTGCTCGTGAAAAATGCCAGCGGTGCTTACGGCGTCAGCTACCGTTGGAACGAAGCCGGCACCGAAGCGCAGCTCGTCGGCGAGCCCGGCGAGGAATTTGATCAATCCATCACCGTCAACGGCATCCCGCAAATCCAGCGTTGGCGCATTCCCAGTCGTTCCGAGTGCATGACCTGCCACACCCCGCAGGCCGGATTCGCGCTCTCCACCAACACCCGCCAATACAACATGGAAAGCATCATCCCGGGCTTCAGCGGCAATCAAATCGATGTCCTTAAAAACGCCGGATACTTCTCGAACGATGCAGAATCTCCCCATCTGCTGCCGCGCCATCTTCGGCCGGATGAGGCGACCTATCCTGCTGAGGCCCGCGTGCGCTCCTACCTCGCCGTGAATTGCGCTTATTGTCACATGGATGGCGGCACCGCCGCACCCTCGATGTGGGATGGTCGCCACGAACTCAAGCTCGGGCAAACCGGCCTCATTCTTGGCAACGCCAGCAACAACGGCGGCAACCCTCTCAATAAACTCGTCGTGCCCGGCTCGACCGTTCACTCGATTCTCCTCAACCGCACCGCCGCCAGCAATGGCTTCACTCGCATGCCACCACTCGGCAGCAATATTGTCGATCCTGCGGGTGTTAGTATTCTAACTGAATGGATTCAAAATGAACTTCCCATCCGCCAAAGCTACACCGAATGGCGTGCCGCTGAATTTTCCTCAGGCACCACTCAACAAGGTGAGCCAGTTGCCGACCCTGATGGGGATGGCGCTCACAATCATGCGGAGTTTCTCGCCGGCACCGATCCGCGGTCCGGTTCTTCCTTCCCGGTGACCCCGCTTGGCATCGCTGGCGAACAGGTCTCCTTCACCTTCGATCTCCCGCCTAACCGCTCCGTCATCATCGAGCATTCGGAAAATCTTCACCACTGGCAGCCATGGAACATCCCCGGCAACCAAGGTCTTCCCACCCAAGGCGGCCCCCGCACTCTCACCGGCCCCAGACCCGGCCCCGCCGCATTCTTCCGCGCGCGGGTGCTTGAGAACTGACCGGAAATACGGTCCGCCGCCGTCCTCACGCCCGGGAAAATGCGCTTCTTTCGTCCGGATGCGCTCCTTGGCGATATCCACGGTGGACCTTTTCCCCACGATGCGCCATATCCGCCGCGCGTCATGTCTG
>JBEGOB010000142.1:0-14099 GCA_041182265.1 Verrucomicrobiota bacterium
ACGAGCCTTCGGCTGGCAGGGAGTCTCTCTGCCCATCTCTTCACGCGTCATCGTCCGCTGACCATGTGTGTTTTAGGTTAGCCTCTCTTTCCTTGCTGGTTATTCAGACTTATCAATAAAAACGGGTTCACCCAATGGGTGAAGGAGAACAGGATTTCAGATTTCTGCCAGCGGGCGGGCAGTTTCATCGACGCGCCAGCGACGAAACGCGCACCTCGTATGGTGGGTGGCTTGGGACCGCTTTCTGCAACACTGCGGGGTGATCGCCGAGCTTGCCGCGAACTACCTCTTGCCTCGCACCAGTCTTCTGACAGCAGTGCAAAGAAGACCTCAGCACGAATGTCGCCAAACTGACGCCCGAAGAGGCCGCCGCGTTCCAGATCGTCGGCCTCCACCGTCAGCGGGCGGATGCCGAAAACGTCTTAGTTGTGAAACTGGCAGTCGGTGAAAATTTCGCGAGCTTCCTAAAGCAAGCCTATCAACCGCTGGAACAATGGTTGAGCCGAACTGCGCCGCAGTTAAAACTAACGATGGGCAAAACCCCTCGACAACTTCTGTTTGCCCCCATCCAAGCGGCCACGTCAACCGTCACATGACCCAATCACGCTCCTCATCCGATTTCCAACTGCGAATTCTAGAATTAAAACCGGATTGGCAAAACCGATGCGTTGACTAGCCTGTGGTGGATCGATCCGCCACCCATGTCATTTCAATCGTTCATTTTGTCAGTGTACCTCGCCGCATCTATCATCGGCTTGGGCGGCTCAACGGGTGCATGGGGCGGAGACCTCGATCGACTCTCAATTACAGATCTGCAGCGGCGGTTGATGGAAATCGACTCCGAACTTGCCGGTCTTGCACACATGAGTCTTAACAGCGGGGTTGGCCCGATCGGTTTCCGGTCGCGCAGCCACTCGGAGGCGGAACACTTGGAATGGGCGCGAGTGGACCTCAGTCGGGAGGCTGTGATCGACGAGATCGTCCTGGTTCCGACTCTGTGGCGGGACTTGAACTTGGGCTTTGTTTCGGACGCCTTTCCCTCAAGCCTGAGAATTCTCGCTGGGACCGCCGGGGATCTGACGGGTTCGGTGGTGGCGGAGTTTCGCGACACCGCCCACCTGTTGCCGCGCATTGCGCCGCTGGTGGTGCCGACAGGAGGCATCCGGGCGTCCTGGGTGAGAATCGAGACGGATCGCCTATCCCGCCGAGCCTTCGACGGAAAATATATCTTCCAGCTCGCCGAGATGTTGGTCTTCGCCGATCAGGAAAACCTAGCGATTCAGCGGCCGGTCAGCATTTCACAGAATGACGGAGAGTCGCCGGCTTGGAACCCGGTGTTTCTGGTGGATGGCATCCTGCCCTACGTCATGAACTCGGGGCGTGGAAACCCGAGCCTGGCCTTCATCAGTGCGATCGGCATCGGCGACCGCCCGTCGATTGAAATCGACCTCCAGCGGGAACAACCCGTTTCAGGGATCCGACTTCATGCGGTGGACCAGAGTGACACAGTGCCCCAAGTTTACCCCGGCGATTACGCCCTGCCTCGCCGTTTTCGCATCGAGGGGGCGAACGATGCCGGGTTCACCGATGCGCGGCTTCTCATGAAGGCAAGCCCGACCTCGATTTACGAATTGGGGCCAATTATGGAATGGAACTTCAGGGAACACGGCTGCCGCTACCTGCGACTGACAGCACTCGAACCCTATTTATCCCAGGAATCCGGACGGCATGGCACCCGGATCGGCTATGCAGAAATCGAGGTGCTTGCTGATGGCCGGAATGTGGCTGTCGGCCAAGCGGCAAGCGCCGCCTTCAGTCCGGCCAGTGTCGGACGCCGCTTTGAGTCATTGACCGATGGCCATAACCTTTACGGACGCATCCTGCCGATTCGGCAATGGCTGGGCGAGCTCGCCCGTCGCCATGATCTGGAGTCTGCCCGTCCGCTCGTTGTCGCGGAGCTATCCGGAAAACATGCGCACCAGCGGACCATGCTGACTTGGATGTTCCGGCTCGCCGCGTTACTCGCCGGGGCGATTGCATTCATTCTGTTTTACGTTCACTTTCGCGCTAGGCGCCAGGAGGCGAATATCCGTGAAAGAATCGCCGCGAATTTGCATGACGAGCTCGGTGCTAATCTCCACGCCATCGGCTTGCTCGGCGATCTTGCCAAGGATGCCGTGGATTCGCGCGAGGATCTGGTGGATACCCTCGATCACATCCGTAGCCTGACCGAACGCACCGGGTCCGCCGCACGAAACTGCGCCCACATGATCGTCGCCAAGGGCATTTGCGAGGATCTGGTCGCAGAAATGCGCCGCGACTCCGGCCGCCTGCTGGCTGATCTGGAGCACTCGATCACGCTCGAAGGCGAGGAAATCTTGGGCCGATTGCCCCGCCGCAAACGCATCGATCTCTATTTGTTTCACAAGGAAGCCCTCATCAATATCATCCGCCACTCCGGCGCCACGGAGGCGACCACGCGACTGGTAGCGAGCCCCGGTAAAATCGTCCTAACAATCTCTGATAACGGTTGCGGGATTGCGAACGGACCTCCATCTTCGCTCAAACGTCGCGCCCGCCTGCTAGGCGCAGACCTCTCGGTGGAGCCGCACGAAGTCGGTGGCACCCGCATCGTCCTCAAACTCAAATCCCGCAAATTCGGCATCCTCAAACTCAAATGAACGACCCGGTCAAAGTCATGCTCGTCGAAGATAATCCGGAATTCCGCAAGGTGATTCGCCTCGCTCTTTTGCGTGATGCCGCCATCGAGCTGAGCAGCGAGTTTGGCACTGCGGAAATCGCCTTGCGCAGCCTGCGCGATGGCTCGGTGCCGGGTAGCCCTGACGTCATTCTTTTGGACATCCGCCTGCCCGGCATGGGAGGCCTTGATGCCCTGCCGCACTTCACCAGCTCCGCCCCTCAGGCAAAGGTGATCGTTCTGACCCAGTCCGACTGTGAGGCCGACGTCTTGCGTGCCATCGCACTCGGTGCGGCGGGCTATTTGCTGAAGTCCTCCACCATCACCCAGATCAAGGAAGGCATCCGGACCGTAATCGGCGGCGGCGCTTCGCTTGATCCCGGCGTGGCGAGGTTTCTCCTCAAAACCCTCCAAGCCCGTCTGCCAAAAAACTCCACCGACGGGACGCTGTCCGAACGCGAGTTGGAAATCCTCGCTCTCCTCGGCGAGGGCTTCGTCAAAAAGGAAATTGCGGATCGACTCGGAATCACATACCCGACCGTCGATTCCCACGTTCAGCATATTTACGAGAAGCTCCAAGTCCATAACGCGCCCGCCGCCATCAACATCGCGTATCGTATGGGGATTTTTCCGCCAAAAAGTTGATTCGATTGATAGATGCTTCCGCCTTTCGTTTCCAACGGACCATGCCCGGCATCCTGTGAACACAGGATTGACAGCATCCCACCGTGCGGGATCATCTAAAGCTCCGTAGGGTGCATGTCCGTAACTTTCACTAACAAAACTTGGCTTCATCAGCTCTCCGTCACCTTCTTTTTAATCCTGTTAGTCAATATGACCTGCGCGAGACAGGCAAAGCCAAACCTGCTCCTCATCCTAGCCGATGACTGGGGCTGGGGCGATCTGGGATGTCATGGCCACCCCTACGTCAAAACCCCCAACATTGACCGTCTCGCCAGTGCGGGCACGGATTTCCAACGCTTCACCATGGCGAGCGGAGTCTGCTCGCCAAGCCGCGCGGCGATCATGACCGGCCATTTCCCGGCCCGCTACAACATCGCCGGCCACTTCGCCTGGCCGCAGGACAATGCCCGGCGCAACATGCCCGACTGGCTCTCGACAAGCGCCCCCACGCTGCCCCGCTTTCTCAAGTCCGCCGGATACGCGACCGCCCACTTCGGCAAGTGGCATCTCGCCAACGACATGATTCCCGACTCGCCGACGCCCGACGCATACGGCTATGACGAATACGGCACCTTCAACTGCGCCGGCGAGCAGATGCCCGTGCATGAGGACACCGCCCGCGCGATTTCCTTCATCGAGAAATCCCACCAAGATGGGAAACCCTTTTTCATCAACCTATGGCTCCACGAACCGCACACTCCGCATCATGTCATTCCGAAATACCAGCGGCGTTTCCCCGGCCTGCCGGAGGCGGATAACATCTACGCATCGGTCCTCTCGCATGCGGATGATCGTGTGGGACAATTACTTGCCGCGCTCGACCGGCTAGGTCTGGCGAAAGACACACTCGTGATCTTCACTTCCGACAACGGCCCCGCCCGTGGACGCGATGGCGAAGCACTCGAACTTGTGTATGATAGCGCCACCGGCGCGGGTTTCGGCATCGCGGCATCCAAAGGCGTCACCGGTGGTAGAAAAGGCTACAAGGCGAGCCTGTTCGAGGGCGGCATCGGCGTTCCGTTCCTGGCTCACTGGCCCGGCAAGATCGCCGCGGGAAAAATCGATGACGCCACCCTGATCTCCGCTGTGGACCTGCTTCCGACCTTCTGTCAACTCGCCGGCGTCCTGCTGCCCACGACCTATCAACCGGACGGTGTCAGCCAGGTCGCAGCGCTTTTCGGCACTCCCGCCCCGCTGCGCCAGCGGCCCTTATTCTGGAAGATTGGGGCGCAGAAGGACTCCGCCGTTCACTGGGCTTCTTGCGCCGTCGTGGACGATCGATGGAAACTGTTAGCCAACGAAGACGCCAGCCGTCTCGAGCTCTACGACATCACCGCCGACTTCATAGAACGAAACGAACTTGGTGGCGAAAACCCCGAAATTATGAACGAACTCCGGGACAAGCTCAGTCGGTGGCAGGCATCTCTTCCGCCCACGCCCACGGGTGAGGTATTCTCTGCGGAGCGCTGATCCAGCGCGAAAAGCCAAAGGACGCTATTTGACCTCGCCGGAAAATGAGGCTTCAAGTCCCGCCTCACCCCCTCGCTGCTTCAGCCATCCTGTGAACACATGATGGACGGCACGGGCAGGTTTTATCATATTTAAAACCCACGTGCTTCGTAACCACTCATTCAATCCGCAGGAAATATCCTCCTCGTTCGGGCGCATTCAGCCAAAATATCTCTCATGGTGCGCCGGGATCGCTCTTGTTGCCGCCGGGCTTTGCCACGCGGACGACTTGTCCGCGCAGCGGCAGCTCGTGGAGAATCTTGCCCACCTCACCGAGGCTCCCGCCATGCGCGACGCCGACGGATTTCCTACGAACGGCGAGATCAAGGCGATCTATTTCGACGCGCTTGAGTGGAAGGGCAAACCCACCAAGGTCTTCGCTTGGCTCGGTTTCCCGAAAAATCCATCCGGTAAAGTGCCCGGCATCGTGCTTGTCCACGGCGGCGGCGGCACGGCCTTCCTGCCATGGGTGCAGGAGTGGAACGACCGCGGCTTCGCGGCCATCTCGATCGCCGTCGAGGGGCAAACCTCCAATCGCTCCAAGGCGGCTCCCAAGGCATGGGAGCGGCATGAATCCGGTGGCCCGGGCCGCGTAGGGATCTATGGCGATTCCAAGGAACCACTGCGCGACCAGTGGATGTATCACGCGGTCGCGGATACGATTCTCTCCCATTCACTGCTTCGCTCGCTGCCCGGTGTGGACCCAGAAAAAATCGGCATCATGGGTATTTCATGGGGCGGCGTGATCACCAGCACCGTCATCGGCATCGATTCCCGCTTCGCCTTCGCCATTCCCACCTATGGCTGCGGCGATCTTTCCAAAGCCGGAAATCAATACGGCCGCGCTCTCGGCGGCAACCTTCTCTATCAGCAGGTCTGGGATCCCCTCCTGCGCCTCGACCGCGCGAAGCTGCCGATTCTCTGGTTTTCATGGCCGCAGGACCAGCACTTCCCACTCGATCGCCAGGCGGCAAGCTACCGCCGCGCGCCCGGCTCCCGCATGGTGGCGCTGCCTCCTAACATGGGCCACGGCCATGGCCCAGCATGGAACCGGCCGGAAAGTTATGCATTCGCAGAAAGTATTGTTAGAGAAAAGTCTCCATGGTGCGTCCAGACCACTGCCGGCGCGGCTGACAAGACCGCCCGCGTCTCCTTCACCTCATCCAAGCCGCTGGATCGCGCCACGTTGGTCTCCACCACGGTTTCCGGCATCACCGGCTCGCGGACCTGGCTAGAGTCGTCCGCCAAGCTCGAAAAAAAAGGCGGCCACTGGCACGCCACCGCCACCTTGTCCGAGGGCACGACCGCCTGGTTCATCAATGTTCACAGCGGTGCACTCGTTTCGAGTTCCGATTTTCAGGAAACCTCCGCGCCTTCCCAATCAATCCCTGTCAACCCGCCCGTCCAATGATGCCACTTCACAAACTATCCACCTGCCTGATTGCCCTTGCATCCGCACTTCTCCCACATCCCGCCGGCGCGCAGGAAATGGACAAGCTGTGGGGCGAGTCGGTGGTCAAGCTTCGCCCGGAAGACGCCAGCAAAGGCCAATTGTTCACCGACGGGAACTACGCTATGTTCATTCACTGGGGGCTTTACTCGCTATTAGGAAACAAGGTGGACGGCAAGACCTACTACGGCATCGGAGAATGGATCATGGAAAAGCGGATGGCAGGCATACCCATTCCCGAATACAAGAAACTCGCTAAACGCTTCAATCCATCCCAATTCGACGCACAGGCCATTGTCAAAATTGCCAAGGAAGCGGGAATGAAATACATCGTCATCACCGCAAAACACCACGACGGTTTCGCGATGTATCACTCGAAGGCGGATCCCTTCAACATCGTCGATGCCACACCCTACGGTCGCGACCCGATGAAGGAGCTCTCGGCCGCCTGCAAGGAGGCTGGAATCGGCTTTGGCTTTTACTATTCCCACAACCAGGACTGGACCTTCCCCGGCGGTGGCAACGGCCCGCAGACCGATGAAAACGGCAAGCCCGCCACCTTCGACGACTATTTCATCAACAAGTGCCTGCCACAGGTCGAGGAGATCACCAGTCAATACGGACCGATCGAACTCGTATGGTTCGACACCCCCGGGAAGATGCCCAAAAAGTATGTCGAGCAACTCATCGGCGTCGTCCGGAAGAACCAGCCGAAAGCATTCGTTTCAGGTCGCGCCGGCCATGGACTCGGAGACTATCAGTCGCTCGGCGACATGGAGGTGCCGATCCAAAACATCGACGGCCTGTGGGAAACCGTGGATACGACTAACGACTCTTGGGCCTATGCATGGTATGACAACAACTGGAAGACACCGCGCGAAATCCTCCGCCGCCTCGTCTCCACCGTCGCCCGCGGCGGCACCTACATGCTCAACATCGGCCCCCGCGGCGATGGCTCGGTGCCGGAGCATGCCTCCGATTCATTGCGCCGCTCCGGCGAGTGGATCAAACGCCACCCGGCCGTGATCTATGGCGCGGCCCCCTCGCCCTGGGGGCACGCCCTGCCGTGGGGGGACGTCACCGTGCGCGACAACAAGCTTTTTCTATCAGTCTTCGACCCGCCGACCGATGGCAAGCTCCATCTCCCGGGACTCAAGACGGAAATCAACTCTGCGAGATGGCTCACTGCAAGCGGCTCCGAGCCTGTCACCCACCAACGCGACGGCACATGGACCAGTCTCACCCTGCCGCCCGGCATGCTAGACGCGCTCGTTCCGGTGATCGAAGTCACCCTCGCCGCCCCGCCGGAAGTTGACCGGACCTTCGGCATCGATCCCAAAAGCTCCACCGAACTTGACGTGCATTTCGCCTCGGTCACGGGAGCCACCCGCAATGGCAAGCGCTGGATGGAGAAATTCGGCGAGTGGAAGCACACGTTTGAGGTGACGGATTGGAAGGCAGATGGAGCGGCCACTTGGGAAGTGGATGTCGTCCGCCCAGGTCACTATCGAGTCGATCTAACCTATACCGGTGAGAAAAGGCTGGTCTGGCGAGTCGCGGTGGAAGGCGGACAAGCCATCCAGAACCAGCAGAATGCCTCACACATCTATCAATCGTTTCCGATCGGCTGGCTCGAATTCACCACTCCCGGGCGGCACCGCGTCAGCGTGGCCTGCATCACTGGAAATACCGCTACCGCCAGCCTCAAATCGCTCCGTCTCACGCCTGTGACGGATCTTTCACCCGCCAGCGACACAGCCAGCAGCCGATGAATTTCATGATAAAATCCCTAGTTCCGCTGATCGCCGCCCTCATCCTACCGGCGCATGCCGCCGAAAGAGCATCCACCATTCGCCCCGCGTTCTCGTGGGACAAGGCTCCGATCTATCAGATGTTTGGTGATGACGCGCGTCTCCTCAACGATGCCGAGCTCGGCAGCATCGCCGGCAGCTCGGATTTCCTCTGCATCGAGAAGAGCCACGGCTTTAAGGAACTGGGTTGTGCGAAGCTCGGGGCGGCGCGAGAAATCGCACGCTTCAAGAAGATCGATCCCCAGACAAGCTGCCTGTTCTATTTTAACTCGGCCTATGCCTATCCGTTCACGACCGACTCCCATGTTTTAGGCAAGGATGTCACCGGGGAACCCTTCCGGTCCTTCTTGCTTCTCGATCCGCAAAGCGGCGAGCCCATGCGCCGTGGCCGGGTTTTGATGTTTGACGTTCTGAAACCCGAATTCCGCACCTGGTGGGCGGAAACAGTCGGCAAAGGCGTCCGCGAATCCGGAGCCGACGGACTGTTCGTTGACCAAATGCACGGATTCGCCTTCCACCGCCAGCGGCAGAAATCCGAAGTGGACGCCGCCCAGGCGGAAATGATGCGCATGGCGAAGAAGGCCATCGGCCCGGGGAAAATCCTGCTGCTCAACAACGGCGCGCACATCCCCGAACTGTTTGAAATCGGAGATGCCTTCATGTTTGAACATTACAAGGCCGATCAACTCACCAAGGAAGCCATCGTTGCGGATTGGGATCTCATGAAGAAAATCTCCGCCGCAGGTAAGATCGCTGTTTGGCGCATCGGAGTTGAAGTGGAAACCAAAGGAAAAATAGATCCCGGCGCGGCTGACTTCGAAAAGCTCGCACGCGAAAGGCTTCCCTATCACCTAGCGGTTTTTCTTATCGGTGCCCGGCCTTACTCCTACTTCCAATACGGCTGGGGCTGGAATCTTCAGGATGGTGCGCTCGTTGACTTTCCTGAGTTTTCAAAACCTCTGGGAGCGCCGAAAGGAGATGCGACCCGCCCCGATCCCGCCGCCTGGACCTTCACCCGCGAGTTCGAAAGAGCGAGTGTCCGCGTGGATCTGGAGACCGGTATGGCTGAGATCATTTGGCATTGATCAAAAATTTCCGCGTTACCATGAAGAGAACTAACCATCCAGCCGCCAGCATCCTGACCTGCGCGCTTCTCGCCTTCCTAACGATTCCGGTATCGGCACAGAAGCCGATGCGCCCGAACATCATTTTCATCATGACTGATGACCAGGGCTACGGCGATCTCGGCCATACCGGCAACCCGGTGCTCAAGACGGCGCATATCGACAAGCTGGCTGCCGAGTCCTCCAGCCTAACAGACTATCATGCGTTGCCCACCTGCTCACCCACGCGCGCTGCGTTGCTCACGGGGCGCTGGGCGGACCGCACTGGCGTCTGGCACACCGTGAACGGCCGCTCGATGCTGCGCGAGAACGAGGTAACGCTCGGACAAATGCTCAAGGACGCTGGCTATGCCACCGGGCTTTTCGGCAAATGGCATCTCGGCGACAATTTTCCCTACCGTGCAGAAGACCGCGGATTCACCGAGGTCTATCGCCACGGCGGCGGCGGAGTCGGCCAAACGCCGGACCTGTGGGACAACTCCTACTTCGATGGCAGTTACTATCACAATGGCCGCGTGGTTGCCGCCAAGGGATTCTGCACCGACGTGTTCTTCTCCGAGGCCAAGCGCTTCATCCGTGAGTGCGCGGCGAAACACCAACCGTTCTTCGCCTACATCACGCCCAACGCACCGCACGGCCCGCTGCACGCGCCCCAGAAATACATGGACCTGTATGCGGACCAGCCCCCGGAGCTCGCCGCGTTCTTCGGCATGATCCATAACATCGATGACAACGTTGGCGCGCTGCGCGGACTGCTGCGCGAACTGCGAATGGAGGATGACACCCTGTTCATTTTCACCACCGACAACGGCACAGCGACGGGCGAAGCGGTGTTCAACGCCGGGATGCGTGGAAAAAAAGGCAGCGAATACGAGGGTGGCCACCGGGTGCCGTTCATCGCCCATTGGCCCGCTGCGGGGTGGAACCGGAAACACTCCAGCGACACCCTCTGCCACGCCGTGGACATCGTTCCCACCCTGCTGGACCTATGCGGTGCGAAGAAACCAGATAGAGTCAAGCTCGACGGTCGCTCGATCCGAGCTCTGCTGGCCCCCACAGGCGATGTCGCGGACTGGCCGCGCGACCGCATGCTCGTCACCGATTCCCAGCGCGTGCGTGATCCGATCAAGTGGAAACAAACCGCCGTCATGTCCGGCAAGTGGCGGCTCGTGAACGGCACGGAACTTTATGACATCGCATCGGATCCCGGACAGAAGAGCAACGTGATCACCGCGCATCCAGAGAAAGTGGCAACGATGCGTTCGTTCTACGACGCGTGGTGGGCCGAGCTCGAACCCACGTTTTCCCAATCCACCGCCATCACACTCGGTCATCCAGAACACCCCGTCGTCAACCTAACCGCACACGATTGGATCCAGGAAGAGCTGCCGCCATGGAACCAGCAACACATCCGCGAAGCCGCCGGCCTCACCAAGTCCGCTCATCAGGGGTATTGGTTTGTCAAAGTCGTGACGCCCGGCAACTACACGATCCGCCTGCGCCGCTGGCCCGTGGAGGCGGATCGCCCGATCACCGCCGCCCTTCCTGCCGGTGAAAACGTGCCCGGTGGCTCGCGCGCCTTCCGTGCCTACCTCGGCAAGGCGATCCCTATCAAGTCCGCCGTGCTGCGGCTCGACGGCAAGGATCTTGAATCGAAACCCGTGGTGCCGGGAGACCATGAAATTGTTTTCACCACCCGCCTCGCCGCCGGACAGCAACACTTGGCCCCCGTTTTCCGCGATGATCAAGGCAACGAAATCGGAGCCTACTTCGCCACCGTCACCCACCAACCCTGAATCGGTTCAGCGCTTCGTTCATTCCGTCCACACTCCCATGCGAATTCACATCCTTATCATCGCCCTTCTCGCCGCAAGTCAGTCAATCAAAGGTGCCCCGCTGACGCCTGTCGAAAGCGCACTAACAGGCAGCGCGCGCCCCGCGTTTTCCTGGGATCGCGTGCCGCAATACATGCATATCCGCAAAGCCCAGAAATTTACGGATGCTGAAATCAAATACCTAGCGTCGTTTCCCTTGTTGACCTTCGAGAAAACGACAGGACACACGACTTTTCAATCCACCGAGGATGGCTCGCTCGCTGCAGCCAAGGCCGTGAAGGAGGTAAATCCTTCCACAAAAATTTTATACTACCGCAATGTCATGGTTCACTATGGCACCTACAAGGCGAATGCAGAAATCGAGAAGGTGCCGGGTGCCTTCCTTGTCGGTCGCAATGGAAAAACCAAACTGGTTCGCAATCAATGTGAGGCCTACGATTTGACCAAGTCTCAGGTGCGGGATTGGTGGGTCGGCCATGCCAAGCAGGTCTGCGCCGATCCCGCGATCGATGGCCTGTTTTTCGATGGAAACATCAAGGTTTTGTCGCCCGGTTACTTGAATCGTGACATTGGGAAAAAGAAAAAAGCCGCCCAATTCGCCGGATACAAGACCATGATGGACGAGACAAGGAAGGCCTTGGGGCCGGACAAGATCATGCTGGCCAATGTCCTACGAATCGGCCAAAGCAAGGATGACGGCTTGGAGGCGATCAAGCAATTTGACGGCTCCTACATCGAGGGCTTTGAGCTCGCTGCGACTCAAGAACAGAAGAAGGACAATGTTGCCAAGGGGATCGACGCGTTTCAAAAAGCGGCCCGTGACGGGTTCATCATTGCATTCACCGCCGGGCTATCCGAATTGAACAAAGAAGAGGGTGAGCTGAATCCACAGCGCACGGATGAAATCCGCAAAGGGCTGAGTGGAAGTGACAATCACACCAAGCGCTTTGAGTATCTTCTCGCGCTGTTTCTCACATGCGCGGAAAAACATAGCTACTTCCTCGCTCACGATGGATACGGCGCGGAAAAAAGCAAAGTTTGGATGAAGCGCAATCCGGAGCTGGAGCGTCCGCTGGGGGAGCCAAAAGCCCCCGCCGTCCGAAACGAATACATCTACACCCGGGAATTCGCCCATGCCAAGGTGCGCCTGGATATCGAGAACGAGGTCGGCGAGATTATCTGGAAGTAGTTCTCAAAAAATTCAATTCCGAGATAATCGACTTTGTTTCCACCGTAAACAGCCAATCTTTTAACCCCACCATGAACATCCAACCGACACGTCGTCATTTTCTAAAGTCCTCCCTAGCCGCAGGCACCGCGTGGATCGCTCCACAGATCGTCAAGGCGGAGACCCTCGGCAACACCGCCAAGACCGCCGCGAACTCGCGCATTGGCATGGGCTTTATCGGAGTGGGCCTGATTTCAGACGGCCACGTCCGCTCGTTTCCCGGCATGAAGGATGTCCAACCGATCGCGGTGTGCGACGTGCGGGACGGGCAGGTGAAGAAGGCTCTCGGAACGCTCAAGGAGAAGGGCTACGAGGGAATTTTGGGGACGACAAAATTTGAAGAGGTGCTTACTAACCCCAATGTGGACGCGGTGTGTGTGGCCACGCCGGATCACTGGCACGCGGCGATCGCACTGGCGGCGATGAAAGCGGGCAAGGATGTCTATGTCGAAAAACCGATGACGCTAACCATCGAAGAGGGCAAGGCCTTGGTGGCAGCGGAGAAAAAATACGGACGCATCCTGCAGGTCGGCAGCCAGCAACGCTCCGAAGTCTATTTCCGCATCGCGGCCAATCTGGTGCGCAACGGCATGATCGGCGACATCAAGGAAATCTACTGCCAACTCGGAGATTTCCCGCAGCCGCCGGAAAAAGAGACATTCGTCCCCGTTCCGGAGGGCTTTGACTATGACCGCTGGCTCGGCCCCACCCCGTTTTTCGAGTATTCGGAAAACCGTGCGAAAGCGGCGTATGGCGGTGGCTGGCGATGCTACTGGGAATATGGTAGCCGCAAATTCGGAGACTGGGGCGCGCACCACTTCGACATCGTGCAATGGGCGCTGGGTCGTGACGAAACAGGTCCCGTCGAATTCATCCCCAAAGGTTTCGAGGGAGCGGAATACCATCATTACCGCTACGCCGACGGCATCACCGTCTGGCGTGATAAGAAGCCCGACAACGGCCACATGATCCGATTCATCGGGACTGAAGGCGAGGTGCTCGCCAGCCGTGGTAAGGTCGCAACCTCACCGAAGGAACTGGTCCGCCACAAGTTCAGCCCTAACGACGTGCAGGTGTATGAATCCAAGAACCACCGCCAGAATTTCATCGAATCGATTCTGAGTCGCAAGCCGACGATCTGTTCGGCCAGCGTTGGCCACCGTTCGGCCACCATTTGCCAACTCGCTGGCATCGCCGAACGGACTGGTCGAGCAATCCGATGGGATCCCGCCGCCGAACAAATCATCGGCGACGATGCGGCAAAGGCGATGCAAGACCGTCAGCGCCGCAAGGGCTATGAGATGCCAGCAGTCTGAAGTATCATCCGCAACATTTCTTCCTATTGGATAAACACAAAGTGAAAAGAACCACAATCCTCGCGATCGCTGTGACCGTTCTGGGCTCCGCATTTTGCCATGCGGCTGAATCCCAAACGGTTCCCGAAGACACCATCCCGCCCTCCGGTAAGGAGTGGATCATCGAAACCCAAGCGGATTGGGAGTCCAATGCCGCGTCGAAATTCGGCATGGAATTTCAGGACGGGATGGCCGTGCCGTCGGAGCGGTCCGCCACATTTGTCAGCAAGATCAAGTCTTTCGATCAGAAGCAAACGCCTCGTTCATTGGTGGTGTCACAATCCCCGGTGTGGGACAACTGGCAGGCGGTTCCGAAAATCGCTCCTGCGAACTTGGACGACGCCCCGGTTCTGCTGACCAAGGGCCCCGGAGACTATTGGATTTTCGGGCTGAAAATGGACAGGA
>JBEGOB010000143.1:0-7057 GCA_041182265.1 Verrucomicrobiota bacterium
ACTCCATGTCGAAGGCGAGCTTCTGGCCAAGGGCTTCTTCGGCGCTCAAGAGTTGGTCCTGTTCCTTGGCAGACAGTGCTTTCCCCGCATCTCGCTTGGCGGTGAGAGCGCGGTAAGCGCCTAGGGCGTTCATGGTGCCGACTTTGACCTGTCCGAGCTTCTCGGTGGCGTCTGGGGCGGTGGTGGCAGTGAAGAGGTCGTCACCACGTTCTGCAAGATTGCTGGTGGCTTGAGTTGGGCGGATGGCGGGATCTTCTTGCACCAAGCCTGCTTCGCGGGCGGATTCATACCGACCACTTGTGGAGGTGATGGTGACGGCGTCGATAAATCGCATCCCCATGAGGTTGGCCACTTCGCTGACTTTGAGCGTTAGTCGGTTGGCGGTGGTGCGCCCTCCTGGGTAGTCCACGATAAAACCCGACGCGCCTTCCCTGCCACGGGCGGCGAGGAGCGTTTGCGTGAGTTGCTTTTGGTCGAGGATGCTTTCCACGTCCACTCGCTCCACGGCCAAGAGTTGGAGACGCGTGTTCACGTAGAGGAGGTGCGCAGCGTCTGGGTTGGCGTTGCGCAAGTGGGCTGCAACTGCGGCAATTCGCTCAGGAGTGTCCACGGATTTGAGTCGGGACATCTTCACCGCCTCCCATGGTGCTTGTCTGTCCTCTCGGTCGATTTGCGGAGCTTGTGCGCCCTTGTCCTTGCGCGGAGTGAATGGCGCTTCCTTCACGCTGCTTCCTCCAAGCAGTCCCATCTCTCGAAAGGAAAAGTATTTCTCCCCGTTGGTGATGACGTGATCGGCAATGCTCCAGCCTGCCATTTCCGCGATGGTGTTGAGGCGGAGCGTGATCTGCTCGTCAGCTCTTGACGGGCTTGGATCTCCACTTGGGTGGTTGTGAGACAGGATGATTGATGTGTATTTCTTGCCGTGCACTTCTCTCAGGCGGGCCAAGTTGCCGAGGATTTCAGCGGGGTTCGCCACCGCCTCATTCACTGATCCCACGGTGAGAATCTGCGAGTGAACGGCCTTCATGTTGCCGTCGAGCACCATCACCTTGAGGCTCTCAAAATAGGGCGAGCGGATAGGCAGCATGACTGCGTGCACGGCGTCCGGCGTATCGAGAATCGTTCCATTGACGTTCCAGACGGGGATTTCCCGGTTGATGAGGTCGGCAAGAATCGATGATGCCCGACCGCGGGCGTTTACCTCGCGAGCTAGGGCGGCCCAATCTCCAGACATGCCTCGGATGAGGTCGTCCGATAAGGCGTCTCGTCCGGCTCGGTCCTTGGCCCGAGCGATGGCGCTGGCACCAGCATCCGCAATCTGTTCACCCTGCGACGGTGGCGCGGGTTGTCCTGATGTGAAGAAATCACCTTGCGAATACGCGCCTCGGTCATCGGCCAATCTGCCGGATCGATTCGGTGCCAGGGCTTGGAATACTCGCTCACTTTCGGATGCAACGACAGCGGTTGGCGTGCCGTTGTCCTGAAGGTAGGACGCGACGGTTTGCGGGTCAAGCGGACTCGGCGAAGAGAAGAGACGGCCAAGGCCGGCGTCGGTTACAGATTGATTCGTCCGGTTGAGAAGTTGTCCCAATAGGTTGGGTCCTTGGCCGCCCTCGCTTGATACAAGGGACTGGAGGAAAATACCTCGACGCAATGTTGCCTCACCCGCTCGCGCTGCTCTTCCTCTTGGATCTTTTGATGCCGTGTCAAAATTCTGCTCACGCTCCCGTCGAATGGGCACTCCTCTACGGTCAAGAAACTGTCCTGTTCCAAAGTCGTAACTGGCGTTCCTGATACCGGGGTATTTTGCATGGAGGTTGGAAAGAAAGGTCTGGATTAAGGCGCGAACCTTGTCCTGATCGTTACCCTTCCACTCCAAGGCGGCAATTCCTTTTTCGGGGCCCCCGGCAAGTTGTTCTTTGGATGGCTCCATGAACTCCGTCGTGCCGAACCGTAGGGCGAGAGAAAGCATGGCGCTGGTGCGGCGCACCGTGGCGGCTTCCGAAAGTCCGGCAGGATCGCCGATAAACGTGCCTCCTGCATTGTGGGCGTAGTTCCCTACGGCGGCATAGATCCCGCTGCCAGAGTCGCCTTCCGTCAGTCTGCTGACATCGATCCACACGTCAGGATTGGTTTCATCCGTCTCATAGACGTAAAACAGCTTGCGCTGCCCGTCTTTGCCGATGGTGGAAAAGACCGTGCGCTTGTCGGCGCCGGATTCTGCCGCCTCGTCGGGCCGGGTGTCGTCACCTTCAAAGCGGGCGTCTGGAAAAACCTCGGCCATGACCGCCCGAAGGGATGACTTGGAGCTTACTGGGTAGCGGAACACCTCGTCATGTCGGGCAAGTTCTTGCAGGGCTTTCCCCACTCCGTCGGACGGGGCGGGCGAGCTGAACAGAGCGATGCCCTTGTCCGTTTCCCGCGTCTCGATCACGCCGAAGAGCTTGTCGAATTTCTCGTTGATGGCCTCGCGCTCCGGTCCTTCCGGGAATGGCTTGACGTTGAACATGCGGTATTTCGCCAGGCTGTTGTCGGAGCCGTAGGACAGGAAATCCGATGTGCCGCCAGTGTCCGCGATGCGGTCCTCGACGTAGGCGGAGAAGCCACGGGCTAGCATCTCGTGCGGGACATTCCAGTAATCCGAGGCGCTGCCTTGGTCGATGCGCTTGGCGTTCATCGAGAAGTCGGTGGGCACCTTCTTGACCTTGGTTTCGCTGGCGGCGGCGCTTTCGAGCATGGCGATGCGCTGGCGATAGCGTTCCATGTATCCGCGAAGATCATCGAGCCAGCCTTTGCGTTCGGTGTCGAATCCGCTGCGGTTGGTGATTTGTTTATGAAGCGCCCCGAGCTGTTCGAGCGTGTCGTTGGTCCAGCGGTAGGTTTTTCCGCCTCGGGCGTTGCTGTCGATGCCGCGCCAGTCAGTGACGAGGTCCTGCCCGTTCATCAGTCGGTCGGCGATGGATTCGAAAAGCGCTCGTTGCGCCTCTGTGGCTGGCTTGCGGCGCTTCTCCCACCGTGGATCTGGATCGCGAGTGTATTCCTTCCTTAGCCGTTGGAGATTGTCTTCCAGTGCTTTGCGGCTGGCTGAAACGAAGTTCTCAGCCTTGTTGGAATCCTCTACATACTCCACGGATTTGGTCATGATGGTGTCCATCAGTTGCACGAAGGCGTTTTTCACCTCGTCGCGGACCTTGGATTCCCGGCTGAAGCGGGTGGAAACTGCATTTTCTTCAAAGGCACCGGGATTGAGCACCATGTCGCCGTCCTTGTTCTTCACGAGCTGGCTGCTGGCGCGGCCGTCCTGCCTGCCGAGGTAATGGTCGAGCGCGTGGATCCACTCATGGGCGAGAGATCCGGCACCACTCATTTTGGTGAGGTTGATGACCACGTAATCCGGCTCGTAGTGCGCCTTGGCTCCGCTGAGCCCTTGGCCACGTGCTCCGAAGGCTAGGCCGAGCTCTCCGTTCAGGCTGATCGCCATGGGCGGGATGCCGAGGAGTTCAGCGAGGTCGATCAAGCCGTCGTAGGCGTGGTTGAGAACTTCCTGCCGCTCTTTCCCGTCGCCTGCCTGGCGCATCCAGTTGCCAAACTCGACGCCACGGAAACCGAATGCTTCTTGGAACATTTCCGCCGTGGCGGGGCCTTTGCGGCGTTCCGGACCGCTGCGCACGGCATTTTCTGGCTTCACGATCATTTCCTCGCGCCATGATGTCTTGGTCTCGATGATGTCGGCGGCGTTCTTGGCCATGAACTCCATGGCTTCCTTCTCGGTGTCGAAGGTCTGCTTGACGACTTGCACGCGCTTGCGGTCGGAGACGGTGCGCCAGATGCCATAGGTGCTGTCTTCGCCTTTGCGCACGCGGTGGTTGCGGGAAACCTCGATCATGGGGATGAACGCTTCCGCTTCCTCGCGGGTGGCGAAGCTCTGGCGGGTGGCACGCTCGGGATTGCCTCTCCAGTCGGTCTTGCGCTTGTCGTTGATGACGAAGCGGCCCACGTCACCCGTCGGCATCCCGCTGCTGCGCGAGAGATAGGATTCCAGCGGGCTGGATGGCTTCGATTCAGCGACAACCTCGTTGACCTCGTAACGGTTGAACCAACCTGGCTTGTCGTTCTTTTTCTTGGGGCGAGCAGACTCGCCGGTCTTGATGGACGAGTCTTTGCGTGCCCCTCCGAGCTTTTCTCCAAAGTCGGAAATCCCCGCCTTCTCTGCGGACTTCGCCTTGGTTTTGGCGATGACGATTGCCTTCTTGTCCTCGCGCGGAAGGAGGTTGAAATCGGGGGTGCCGGGCTCGATGGGTGCCGCCTCGTTGGCGGGTGCGTCGACCGTGCCAGAGAAATCAAAGCCCGGTTGATTGCGGGTGTTGAAGCTGCCCGTGGTGCCAAAGTCGAAGGCTCCTTGGCCGCCCATGGCGGGCGATGAGAACAGCGCTGCAGGCTGCACAGGCGTGCCATTTTCTTCCGTGATCTCGATGTCGGAGGCGTCGAAGATCACGTAGTTGTAAGATCCTTGGGTGGCTTTCGCTTTCAGTCCTTCCAAATACCTTTCCGCCATGTTGAGCATCTGTTCCCTTACTGGCGAAGGATCAGCCTCCATTTCGGCTCTTCTTTCTGCGACGGTTTTCTCGGATAATTCAATCTGGGCATCTGAGATTCGGCTGTTCCCATCGAGGTAGCGGATGCCGCGGATGCCGGCAGCAGCAAGGGCACGCGATGCTTCTTGTTGTTTTCCGCTGGCACCGACTTCTTCAATAAGATCACTCCCTTTGAAAGAAGGATGAACCGAAGGATCTCCCCATGATTTTCCGCGCATGCCTCCAAGCATCGCTTTGATTGGAGGCATGAAACTCAACGCCGCCTTTACCTTCTGGCTCTGTTCACTCAGCGGCTTGTCCCAGTCCAGCAGATCCTCGTCATCCACCTTGAGCATGACTCGGTAGAGGTTGCCGTCCACCTTGGCGACTGCCCCACCCTGCAGTAATCGAATCGCTTCGTCGGCTCCAATCACAAATGCACGGTTTGATTCAACATTTGTTCCGTCTTTTGCCCAAAATTCCGCCTGCTCCCGTCGGGATTTGATGTCTTGAATGATGCTTGGGACGGTAGTTTTTCCCTTTTTCCAAAAGCTTTGGGCTTCCTTCAGTATCTTGATCGCCGCCGGATTGTCGGTGACTTCCCATAGTGCCTTGCCGGTTGCATCCAGCAATCGGACACCTGAAAGAGCGTCACGATACCCGGCCGCCACTTCGCGGCTGTCCGCGAAGTAAAGTCCCCATCCGTAGGCCTGTGCGCCTTCGCCGGTGCCGATCTTGTCGGTGGAGAACTTGTCCACCTTGTGCGGCGTGCCGTGATAGGCCGGTGACGAAAATAGCAAGACTGGTCCTGGTGCTTCGAGAGTCTTCCCGTCTGTCGTCTTGATGGCGGGGCGTCCGTTGTCGCCGAAATTGAGCCCTGGCTGGTCCTTGGTCCCGAAGCTCCCGCTCATGCCGAAGTCCATCATCCCCTGCGGCATTTTCTGAACTTTGCCGTGATGAGGCATGTCTTCGCGCTTGGCTGCTGCCTTGGCGATGTTTTCACGCGCCGCGCTTCCTTCTGTCGCTGCGGTGAAGGCCTTGGTGGTGTTTTCCACAAACTTGGCCATGGGTCCAGGCGGCAGCGTGGCAATGGTGGAGAACAGGTCTGGGCTACTGGGGGACAAGTTGTCCCCTGCTTGATTCTCGCTGCCCAGTGCGGATTGTTCTTGGATCTTGCGGTCGAGCTTGGCGATGCGGTCTTCCAGCTCGCGCAGCTTGGAGGCTGCCTGGTAATTCCCCTTCCCTCCTGCTCGCTTTGCGGCTTCTTCCGCCCTCCACTCGTTTTCCAGTGCGCGAAGGTCATACTCACTCCGTTTGGCGAAGGATTCTGGCGTGCCAGCAAGTTGGCCGAACTTCTCCAGCGGTCCAATGCGCATGATCGGCGTGGTGCCGTCCAGCGTGAACATGGGCTTGGGCATGCGCTCGCGCTCGAGTGCGGCTTTTTCTTTCTCGTAGCGTGCGGCGGCTGCGTTGCCCTCCTCCACGACGGGCCTCAATGCCTCTGCCTCCATGGCGAGCAAGCTGCGGTTGCGGAGCGTGGACGCCATCGATCGCACGGGGCGGGCTGCGACTCCATTTTCCGAGGTGTAGCCAAGCAACTTCAACGCGGTTTCCAAGCTGGTGACGCGAGTCTCGCCGTTCCTGCTGGTGACGTGGAACTGGTGGACAATCTCGCGGCCGGTCTGCCAGTTGGTGGCGGCCTCGTTCCAGTTGGAAACGCGCACGGCGGAATCCTCACCGCGCTTGTCGATGGTTTCCTTCAGCTCGTGCTTCCACTCGTAGGCGACGAGCGATGCACCTGAGGGACCACGGTAAGGCTTGGCGAACTCGATGAGAGTCTTGGGCCGGGTGCGGCCTGGGGATGCCGGGGCAGCGGCGGGCGTGGCCGCAGGGGCGTCGAAGTTGAGGCCTTTCTGGCTCTTGTTGCCAGCGTCGGTGGTCTGGTTGAACGAGAACTCGCCGGGGGCGGGGGATGACATGAGGCGTGGCCCCTCTTCTGTCTCGTTGACAATATCCGCGTTCGTGCTTAGGTTCTTCCCGCGCCCGAGATGGCCAATCCAGTATTGAGGGGAATTAGACCCCGAGTTCTGGTTTAGCCAATCTCGGGTCTTTTCTTTGTGGTAGTAGGTGATTTTCCCCTCGGCTCCAGCGGCGGTTCTTTTGAATGCCTGAAGGAGTCTTCAAGGTCGCCAAGGCGTTTGCGGAGTTGGGCGAGAAGCGGTTCACTGAGGCGAAGCGTGACACTGTATTGCTTACCGGTCAAAGGGGAGCGCCAATGACTTCGTCATCCGCATTACGCGTGATGCAGTCGGCATCGCATAAAGTGCGCGGGGAGGTAAATTCCATTCGAGTTCCTTCAATGCTGCTACGCGCTTGATACAGTCGATTCCACGCCGAAGAGCACGGACAAGGCACTGGAGCGGCCACTCAAGCTGGGTTTCAAAAGGAACAGATTTCGGTGCTTACGGAGAACGAACCGGATG
>JBEGOB010000144.1:0-31469 GCA_041182265.1 Verrucomicrobiota bacterium
CCCGGACCTCCGCACCCTCCAAGCGCGCACGCTCCGCCGCTTTCCATGATTCCGCAAACCACCGCAACTGCTCCTCACGCGTGCAGCCTAAATGCGACTCAGTAATCGCCAATGGCAATCCATACCGCCCCCACGCCTCCAGCAAGCGCGCATGAAAACCACCCGGCGCGCACGCACGCACACGCACCGCCTCAACATCCACATACACATCCCGCCCATTCGTCCCCGCACCCACTCCCGGATAACGCGCTAAATCCTCGTCCAAATACCGATCACTCGTCGGGTAGTGATTGATCCCGATCACATCCGGCGGACACGCATGTTCCTGAAACCACCCCAGCTCACGATCCGTCAATCCACTAGCTAACAAATAATTCCACAAGGCATGATCCCGCCCGACTTTGCCACACAGAAGATCCCAGCACAGCCAACGCCGATGATTCTGAAATTCCGCCTCATAGGCCAAGCCCGGCGTGCTGTGAATCTGTCCCAAATCATCCGTTTGTATCAACTGCGCGTCCGAGTTGACTTTACGGATTTCCTGCATCGCCAAAACAATCGCACGACATTCATTGACCACAATTCTAGCAAAAATTGAGTCGGCCCGCCCATGCGGATGCCATAACCCGTATAGCCCGCAAAACCTCGCCGTCGTGAGCGGTTCATTCACGGGTGTGTAAGCGTCCAACCACGGATAACGCCGCGCCACCGCTCCCGCAAAACACGCCAAGCCCGGCGCAAATCCCTCCCCCGCGATCGGCGCGTGCCGCGGCCCGCTGCCATGATGCACCAACGTCGCGATCGGACGCATTCCAAGCTCACGCAAGCGCGGCAAGCGCGCATCCGCAAACCCCCAATCCGGCGGCGCGGATTCATGCCCTGCGAGCATTTCCCAAATCACCGGATACCTCAGCGCGCGAATTCCCAACTCAGCAAAACGCTCTAAGTCCCCCTCGCGCGCAACATGCCCATTCCACTCCAACTGACTGAAATACCGCTCGCCCACGCGGTTGTGCGTGCACTCGATGCCTCCCCACAACTGAAGTTTTTCACACTCAGACGCCGCAATCATCATCCCATCTCGATCATTGACTATCATATACAATTCACTTTCCACGCCCATCCCGATTGATGAAGTTAGGAAACCATGGATCATCACCTTCCCACTCTCATCCCTTCATTGCCAGTTAAAATCCAGATGCACGACGATTTTACCGCCGAAGATGGATTTGCTTTTCCGTGAAAATTGCCGCTCAATCGAGACGTAAACCTTTAAATCATGGAAATTATTTCGGCACCGGGACTTGGGCGGCGGGCATTCTTAGGCAGCGTCATCGCCGCAGCAGGTGGCAGCGTCATCGCCCAAGAAACACCCGTGCCCGCGCCCGCCGCGCCCTTCGTCAATCCAAACGTTTACCACTTCAAAATCGGCGAAGTGGACGCATGGTCGATCAGCGACGGCCACGCGCTGATGCGTGGCTCGCTCGGCATGATGTGGCCGCAAGAAGACCGCCCGCAAATGCAGCAATGGATGGAAGAACGCCGCGAACGCTTGGACGGACTGCCACTCTACATCAACATCCTCGTCATCCGCAGCGGTCGTGAAATCATCGTTTTCGACGCCGGATTCCGCCCGGGCGGCAACCCGAATTTTGCCTGGCTCAGCGCCGGACTCCGCCAGATCGGCATCACCCCGGATCAAGTCACCGCCGGACTTCTGAGCCACGCACACGCCGACCACTTGGAAGGATTCGTCCGCGATGGCAAACCGTTTTTCCCAAACGCCGCCTTCCACTTTTTGCCGGAAGAATATGCATTCTGGCACGGGAAGAACCCGGATTTTTCGGAGTCGCGTCGCAACAAACAACAATTGCCCGGCATGGTGAAAAGCGTGCGCGCAGACTTCGAGGCGCTTCGCGGCGTCTCCCAGCCGACTCCATCCGGCAGCGCCCTCTTCGGCGGCCTCGTCACGCTTGAGGCCGCACCCGGCCACACTGCAGGACACGCGATTTTCCGGATCCAATCTGGCGCGGACTCCCTGCTGCATTTTTCCGATCTCTCGCACCACCACGGCCTGATGTTTCACAATCCGGAATGGACCATCGAGTTCGACCACAACCCAGCGCAGTCAGTCGCGACCCGCAAAAAAATCTTTGCCAGCGCCGCCGCCAAACGCACCCGTTGCTACGGATTCCACGTCCCATGGCCCGGCCTCGGCCAAATCCTACCCGTCGGACAATCCTACATCTGGCATCCAGAACGCTGGAGCTGGGGCAGTTAGGTAACTTGGATTTCCCCGATGGCTCTTCCGCAGAATCCCCGCTCTTGAAGCGCACTCCAAACCATGCGAGCTTGCCCCCATGTTGCTGAAACCTCTCGGAGATTCTGCATGGTTGGTGGAGTTTTCCGGTGAAAATCCGCTCGCAAGCGTGACGAGCTTGGTGAAATCCTTGGAGAAATACCGCCCCGCTGGAGTGCTCGATGTCGTGCCCTCTTTCGCATCCGTCGCCGTGCACTTCAGCGGCGACACCGCGCGCGGCATCCATCAATGGCTCAGCGATGCCCTCCGAAAGGATTCGGAAATCCCAAGATCCACCGCCAGCAAGCTCGTTGAAATCCCCGTCTGCTACGGCGGCGAGAATGGCCCGGATCTCGCAGATGTCGCGCAGCAACTCGGCCTCTCGGAAGACGAAGTCATCGCCCTCCACTCGGGCGCGGACTACACCGTCGCCACCGTCGGATTCTCACCAGGATTTCCCTATCTATCCGGTCTGCCGAAGCGCCTCCACCTCCCTCGCAAGGCAACGCCACGCCTTTCCGTGCCCGCTGGCTCCGTCGCGATTGCCAGCGCGCAAGCTGGAATCTATCCATTTTCAAGCCCGGGCGGCTGGCATCTGCTAGGCCGCACGCAGGTGAAGCTTTTTGATCCAAATTCCCCACGTCCCGCGCTTCTCCAAGCAGGTGACACTCTGCGCTTCATCCCGGTCGCGCCCACCGCCGCCACCGCCCTAACACATGCATCACACGCGGTCTCCGTGCCGCAAGCCAACTCACGATGCTTCGAGGTCATCCACCCTGGCAGCCTCAGCACCGTCCAGGATCTTGGCCGCCCGGGATACGAATCCTCGGGAGTCTCACCCGGCGGCGCGGTGGACCGCGCCGCACTCCGAATGGCCAATTTGTTAGTCGGAAATGAGGAAAACGCCGCCGCCTTGGAAATGTGCGTCACTGGGCCGATCCTGAAATTTCACGCGCCCGCCACCATCGCCCTCACTCAGTTCCAAGCCCGACCACGCAGCGTCAACGCGGGGGAAATCATCGACCTATCAAGACTTTGCGGCGGTGTCCGCGCCTACCTCGCCATCGCTGGCGGCATCCATGTCCCTCAAGTTTTAGGCAGCGCCTCGACGGACTTGCGCGCTGGCTTCGGCGGCTATGGCGGCCGCGCCCTCCAAGCCGGCGACCGCTTGGAAATCGGAACGCCCGGTCGCATCCCCGCTGGCCGCAACTGGCACATCGCAACGCGCGGCGCAAAACCGGAAATCGAACTGCGATTTCTATCCGGCATGCAGTCCGAGTGGTTTTCCGAAGCCGCACTCCGACAATTCCAAGCCACGACCTATCAATTAACACCCAATGGCGATCGGATGGGCGCACGCCTTGTCGGTGCCGCACTGGAACTCACCACGCCTCGTGAAATGCAATCCCAAGCGGTCGCATGCGGCTCGGTGCAGGTCCCGCCCGACGGCCAACCCATCATTCTGTTAGCCGAGCGCCAAACCATCGGCGGCTACCCACAGATCGGCCATGTGATTTCCGTGGATTTGCCCCGCCTCGCCTGCGCTTGGCCCGGCACGCGCATCCGTTTCCGCGAGGTGACATGGGATGAGGCGCGCGCATTGCGCCAACGCGAGGAGCAAGAGTTCGCGAGCTTGAGAACTGGCCTGGAACTTCTAAAACCCATCGCATGACACGCATCGATCTCAACGCGGACCTCGGCGAGGGCGGCTCGCAGGACGCCGCATTGCTCGCACTCGTCAGCTCGGCAAACATCGCTTGCGGCGGGCATGCAGGCGGCGGGGAAATCATGCGCCGCTGCATCGCATCCGCTCTCGCCGCTGGGGTCCGCATCGGTGCACACCCAGGTTACCCAGATCGTGAAAATTTCGGTCGCCGCGAGATGAGCTTACCTCCCGCACAAGTCACCGCGCTGGTCCTCAGCCAAATCCGGGAAATCTCCGCGCTCGTCGGTGACAAGCTTCATCATGTGAAACCGCATGGCGCGCTTTATCACCAAGCGAACCGCGAGCCAGCACTCGCTGAGGCTCTGATCCATGCGATGCTCGAAGCATCGCCGGCACTCACTCTCTACGCACCACCCGGCGGGGCGCTCGAGGCAGCCGCTCGCGCTGCGAAAATCCCCGTAAAGCGCGAAGGCTTCGCCGACCGACGCTACACGGCGGAGGGCTCACTGGTGCCGCGAACGGAACCCGGCGCCGTCATTTCATCCATCGCCGAGGCTGTCGCACAGGCACGCAATCTCGCCACCAGCGGAAATTTCGACACGCTCTGCATCCACGGCGACACCCCGCAAGCCCTGGCCATCCTGCAAGCACTTCGTGACGCCATCGGAGAATTTCCAGCAAACGCCCCCGCTGGATCACGCGCGCTGACCCGTGAGTGACTCACTCACCCATGCACCAAAAGTTTAGGCACAGATGCCAGCAAGGTTTTGGTGTAGTCCGCTTGCGGCTCGTGGAAAACCTGCCCTGCCAGGCCAGACTCAACGATTTTCCCCCGATGCATCACCGCGATGCGATCCGCAATGTAATGGACCACCCCAAGATCGTGGGAAATGAAAATCATCGTCAACCCGAGCTCATGCTGGAGCGATTTGATCAAATTGAGAATTTGCGACTGGATGGAGACATCCAAGGCCGAAACCGGCTCGTCAGCGATGATCAATTTTGGCTCGGGAGCAAGCGCGCGGGCGATCGCAATGCGTTGCCGCTGCCCGCCGGAAAACTCGTGCGGATACTTCCGCATCACCTTGGCATCCAGCCCCACCGTCGCCATAAGTGCCTCAACTCGCTGGAATAGCGCATCCCCCTTCAGCCTCGGGTGACGCTGGCGCACGGCCTCCGCCAGGGTCGAAAATATCGTCATCCGCGGGTTCAACGACGCATACGGATCTTGAAAAACCATCTGAAAGTCCAGCCGACGCCTACGGATCTCCGCCTTGGGCAACTTGGATAAATTCTCTCCATCCAACATCACCGTCCCCGACGTCGCCGGGATGAGCTGCATGATCGTCCGCGAAAACGTTGATTTTCCACAGCCGGACTCGCCAACCAAACCCAGAATTTCCCCCTTCTCCAAACTCAGCGAAACTCCGTCCACCGCCCGAACCACGTGCTTGCCCGGCGCAAAAATCGAACCCGTGCGCTGGGTGAAATGCGTGCAAAGATCCTTGATTTCCAAATACGACACGCAACGAACGATGCATGGTTCCCCCAAAACCGCACGGATTTTCTGCGCCTCCCCCCACCGGAAATCATCGGGAATCGGCCAATTTCAGGATTTTCAAGAGACAAGATTGCACCCGGGGAGGTTTTCAACGAGAAGTAGCCGCTCACCGTTTCACATGACCCAGCTTTTGATTGATCCCGCTCGCCGCTCCGGTTGCGACGATATTCCCGCCCTGACCGAAGTCCTGCACGCCGCGGCGCAGCGCCAACGCTCGCCCATTGACGACGTGCTGGACTCCGGAATCGTGGACGAGGAGCAATACATGCGCGAACTGGCGCATGACCTCGGCATCGAGTGGCTCACCACCATCCCCATGGCTGAGGTCCCGCTTCCCCTGCGTGAGGCATGCGGCCCCCGCCTCGCCCTCCGCCACCGGCTCCTGCCCGTCGCCATCGTCGGCGAGGGGGATCATAAGCGCCTCAAACTCGCCACGTTCGATCCCTTCAACCTCGTCGCACGCCAAGCCGCCGCCCAAGAACTCGAACTGCCCATCGAATGGTGCATGGCCTCTCGCAAGCGCCTGCACGAAGCTCTCCGCCGTCTCTATGGCGTTGGCGCTGATACATTTGAACAAATCCTCGAGGGCCGGGACTTCGACTACGACCACCTCGAAGGCGGCGATGACGAGGCCAACGTCATCGACCAAGACGACGACGAGGAGGCTTCCGTCGTCAAATTTGTCAATCAGATCATCCGCGAGGCCCTCGACCAACGCGCGACGGATATTCACGTCGAGCCCCTCAGCACCAATCTCCGCATCCGCTACCGCATCGACGGGCGTTTGATCGAAATCGCCGTGCCGGAAAATATCAAGGCACTCCAAAGCTCGGTCATCGCACGCCTGAAAATCATGGCGCGCCTCGACATCGCCGAGCGCCGCGTGCCCCAAGACGGACGGATCAATCTCCAGTTCGAAGGCGCAACCATCGACGTCCGCGTCGCCACAGTTCCCACTGTGGAAGGAGAAAGCGTCTCTCTGCGTCTCCTCAACCAAGAGAAATTCAACATCGCCAAGCTCGGCATGGAGCCCTTCGTCCTGAAGAAAATCGAGTCGATTCTCCATCTTCCCAACGGCATCATCCTCATCACCGGTCCGACCGGGTCCGGCAAATCCACCAGCCTCTACTCCTTCCTCACCGAGGTGAACCACCCGGAGCGGCGCATTGTCACCGTGGAGGATCCCGTGGAAAATAAGCTCACCGGCGTCATGCAGATCGCGGTGAAAAACGAAATTGGCCTGACTTTCGCCACCGCGTTGCGCTCGATCCTCCGCGCGGACCCAAACATCGTAATGATCGGGGAAATCCGGGACTTGGAGACTGCGGAAATTGCGATCCGCGCCTCGCTCACCGGTCACTTGGTGTTTTCCACCCTCCACACGAACGACGCGATGGGCGGCATCAGCCGCTTGGTCGATATGGGCGTCGAGCCCTTCCTCGTCTCAGCCGCCGTCCGCGCCTTTCTTGCGCAGCGTCTCGTCCGGCGACTTTGCCCACATTGCAAAGTCCCGCGTGAGGTCACCGATCAAAACCGCCAAGATCTCGGCATCCCCCTGCACATTCCCGGCCAAGCCTACTCACCCAAAGGCTGCGACCGCTGCCGCATGACTGGCTTCTCCGGTCGTCTCGCCATTTACGAGGTGATCCTACTCACCCAACCCATGCAGGAGCTTGTCGCACATCGCGCTCAGGCCAACGAACTCCGCGCACAAGCCGTCCGGGACGGATACATCCCCATGCGCGAATACGGCTGGCACAAGGTGATGAAGGGCGAGACCACCATCGAAGAAGTCATCTCCGTCACCTCCTCCGACATCGGCGGCGCTGAGTAATCCTGAAGTCTCACCCTGGAAATTTCAATTTCACGATGCCCATCTTCGCCTACAAAGCCCTTAGCTCGAACGGAGCCGTCACCACCGGTGAAATCGACGCCAGCGACCGGCCGGAGGCTCTCCGCATCCTTGATAAAAAAGGCCTGCAACCCATCAACCTGAAGGAATCCACTCCCTCAACCGGGCAGAAAAAACTCGGTGCAAAGCCGAAATCCAACGAATCCGCAAAACCCAAGGGCAACGCGAAGGACAGCCCGAAAACCGCACCGAAAGCGGATTCCAAAACAGACGAAATTCCCGAGGGGCCCGTCAAACTCAAGCGCCAAGAAGTCATTCTCTTCACCGAGGAACTCTCGGACATGCTCACCGCCGGCCTCCAACTCGAACCCGCTCTCAAGTCGATGGAAAATCGGCAGGAACTCGGGAACCTCAAGGCGGTCTCATTCAAAATCCGCCAAATCGTCCGCGATGGCGTGAATTTCTCCGTCGCTCTGAAAAAAGTCAGCCCTAGCTTCGGCCCGCTTTATTGCTCGCTCGCCGCCGCGGGTGAGGCTTCCGGCGCTCTCGATACGATCCTCAAACGCCAAGCGCATTATCTAAAAATCCTCGCTGAGCTCCAAAGCCGCCTCATCCTCGCGATGATTTACCCGGCCTTCCTCGTGCTTGCCGGCATCGGCGTGTCGATCGTTTTCGTCACCACGCTCATTCCGCAACTCACGCAACTCATTGAAAGCACTCCCGGTGGAAAAATCCCGCTGGGCGCCGCCATCCTCATCGCCATCTCAGAATTCCTCAGCAAGTGGTGGATCGTGATGCTCCTGACACTCGCCGCTGCCTTCATTTTCTTCAAAGCATGGAAGGATAACGACGCAAACAAAGGCACGTGGGACCTCATCAAGCTCAGGCTCCCGCTCGTCGGCCCGGTCATCACCAGCCGCTTTTACGTCCAGTTCTTGGAAACTATGGCCAATCTCGTCGGCAACGGACTGCCACTCCTACGCGCCCTCGAACTCTCGCGCGACGCCACCCAAAACCGCGGCCTTCGCGCAGAACTCGACAAGGTGATCGGCCAAGTTGGCGATGGCCGCTCGTTCTCCAAAGCCCTCATCCGCAATGGCGCGTTCCCACCTCTGCTCATCGACATGATCTCCGTCGGTGAGCAAACTGGAAAAATCGACCAATCCTTGCGTCGCGCTGCCGAGCGCTATGACAAGGAGCTCGACAAGGATTTGCAACGGATCATGGCCCTGATCATGCCCAGCGTGCTGATCGTGATGGCAGCACTCATCGGCACCATGGCCTATCTGATGATCACCGCGATCTTCCAGACCATCTCAAACCTCGGCTAAGCCCGCCTGCCACCGCTGCCCAGCTCGGCCGCCCAGCAAGGTTCCTGCGTGGCAGTCGAGAAAAAGCGCCCCAACTCCCACAGCCTAAGCAAGCGGCAGATAGCGGCACTTACTTGAATCAATAGACGTCGCGGAGGTAGCGCTTGTCTTTTTTCAATTGAGAAATGAAAGCTGTGGCCCCCTCCAAAGAAAGATTTCCGTGCGTTTGCGCAAGGCTGAGAAGCGCTTTATCCACATCCTTCGCCATGCGCGATGCGTCGCCGCAGACGTAAAATGACGCGCCACCTTGCAGCCAAGCCCAAAGCTCAGCCCCGTTTTGAAGCATGAGATGCTGGACGTAGAGCTTTTCCTTCTGATCCCGCGACCAAGCAAGATCGAGCTTGGTCAAGGTGCCATCCGCCTGAAACGCGCACAATTCGTCTTGGTAAAGGAAGTCACTGGCGCTGTGTGGATTGCCAAAAAACAGCCAATTTTTCCCGCTGGCTCCGGTGACTTTTCGCTCTTCTAAAAATGCACGAAAGGGCGCAATCCCGGTGCCAGGCCCCACCATGATGACGTCGCTCGCAGCATCCGCCGGAAGCCGGAACGCCTGATTGCTGTGGACAAAAACCCGAGGCTCAACCCCGCCGCCCAAGCGATCCGCAAGGAAGGTCGAACAAATGCCTCCACGCTTGCGGCCGAAGGTGGCGTAACGGACGATACCCACGCAAAGATGGACTTCTCCCGGGTGCGCGCGCGGGCTGGATGCGATGGAATACAAGCGCGGCTGAAGCTTTTTCAAAATCCCCACAAATTCCTCCGCATCGCTGAAATCCGCAGGATGGTCGATCACCAGATCAATCAAATCCCGCCCCCAGCAGAAATCTTCATACGCTTTTTTATCATCCGCCGCGACCAAGGAGCGCAAAAAGGGCGAACCGCTTTTCGCCTGCCATTTTTGAATGAGCGATTTGTTGAGCGATCCAATGTCGTAGTGCTGAATTAAAGCCTCTCGCAGGGAAACTTCTCCGCCATCTGGAACTGGCACGTCACTCGGCTTGAACGGGAGATTGGCGATGATTTCATCAACCACTGCCTCAGGATTGAGCGGATACACACCCAGCGCATCCCCAAC
The DNA here is from genome assembly GCA_041182265.1 of Verrucomicrobiota bacterium. Lineage (GTDB taxonomy): Bacteria > Verrucomicrobiota > Verrucomicrobiia > Verrucomicrobiales > Akkermansiaceae > Luteolibacter. Next base: position 9,824 of record JBEGOB010000144.1, read on the forward strand.
TTCGTATTCCAGCCCCGAGCCATCAAGTGACAGCGCGATTTGGTGCGTTTGTTTCTCACCAGGCCCGTTGAGATTTCGATTCTCAACGACAGATGCCGGAAATGGACGGGCCTTGGAATATCCAAGCTCTGCCGACTCCACAGCCACTTGGACATTCCCCGGAATGCCCGCACCACCTGGATTCAAGGCCGCAATCACCGCCGCAGACCACTGGGCATAAGGGACATCCGGGTCCACATCGACATCGACTCGCGCGTGAATTTGCCTCGCTCCCAGACTCGCGAGACGAGTGTCAAACTCAATGCCGCACTTGCAATAATCCGGGTAACTGGTGTCTCCGAGAGCGAGAACGGAATAGGAAACCTGCTCCAAACGCGGGGCCGCATCACTCATCAACCAAGCGTGAAACTCTGCCGCCTGATCGGGCGGCTCGCCATCCCCGTAAGTGGACGTGATGATCAGCAAATTTCGCTCACTCGCCAACCGCGAATGATCGTAAGTGCCCATGTCGTGAATTTCCGGGGCAAAATTCCCCTTTTTGAGAGTTTTCACCAACTTCTTGGCAAGTCCCTCCGCCGTCCCAGTCTGCGAGCCATACAAAACTGTCACAGGAATGGCTGGGCCACTTTCCACAACTTGCCCTCCCGGCGCGAGCGCCTTGGAGAGAAAATCATTCAACCAAGCGCGTTGCTCCGCAGTGAACGGGGCGTCATGAGGGATTTGAATCGGAAATACCATTGCTCTAGAGTCATCTGCCACAGCAGGCGGCGGAACGTGTGCGCGCGCGAGTGGAGATTCAAGCCTGTTTCATGCCAATTCCCCAAACAACGAACTAACGAAAATTGTGCGCGGCTCAGGCATCAAAAACCGACCTCCACGGGCACAAGCCCAAACTCGCAAGACTCAGGATTTCCAATTCAATGCGCCTTTTTTCAGCGCATAAACGTAGGCGAAAACGAGAATTCCCGCAAAGCCTGCCATACTGACAAGAGCAGTCGGACCTTGGGCCGCCAAATCCCGGAATTGCACCGCCCATGGATACATGAAGACCACTTCAATGTCGAAAATGACGAACAACATCGCAACCAAATAAAATTTCACGGAAAACCGCGGCGCACCCTCGCCAATCGGCAACATTCCGCACTCGTAAGCCATATCCTTCGTCGCATTGCGCTTGGCAGAACGCCCGAAGACGATGCTCAAGATCAAGGTGCTAACCGCGAATCCAATCGCAATCAGAATTTGGAAAAGAACGGGAAGGTAATCTTGTGGCATGGGGCTGTGTGCGGACGCACGGGTAGTAAGGCGAAATGCTGGAAATGGGTAGCAAAAAAACCCGCACCCTCACGGGCACGGGTTTTTGCCGATTCAAAGTCAATCAAGCCTCGTCACCTTGCGCAGCAGCCTCCTGCGCTGCGGCATAGGCGCTGGATGCCTCATGCACCCGTGCAGTCCCCTTGTATTCCTTGCCGATTTTCTCCACCAAGCCACGCGTGACCAAGTTTTGAAGTTTCTCATAGGCACGCAGGCGGAGCATCTCCTCGCCACCGCTAACGGCATTGCGTACTTTGAGGTTTGCAAAAACGCGCTCGAAAAGGTCGTTGAAGCCGAATACCTTTTTCTCAGAAAGGACATTGCAAAGCTCGTCAGTAACGTGGTCTGGAAGGCGACGTGAGAATCGGGTACGTTTCGTGGTAATTGCCATAACGAGGCGACAATACACCCTCCCGTAACAAAAGCGACTCAAAAAAAAGCGCGCTAGGGCTGAAATACCTGCCTACTAGGGCAGCTTTCCAAGAAAATACACAGGACACCGGGAAGCAAGCCTCCCTGAATCACTCAGAAGCAGTCTCGCCTGAATATGCCATGTGCATTGCCCTGCAATGAGTTTCAGATTCATCGACCCTCGTAAAATTGAAGCTTTCAGCCAAGCGCCGCCCCCAACTGCGACGAAATCCCGCCACTCTCTCGACCTCACGAACAATCGGAATCATACTCCAAAATTGTTCTAATGAGCACTTTTCCGCTTGCACCTGGCCCAAAAAGTGTTCAAATGAACTCACACATCTCCCCCCAACGTATGGACAATACCACCTTCGCTTCACCCTCTGATCGCCCATCCACGTCGCAACTTGCCAACCCGAACAATCAGGCAAAACCCCTATCGAGCCAAGCTCCCTATCAAGCGCCTCAACATGAAGAATATGCACAAAATCCACAATCTGAGCGCGCGCTGGATTACCCGATCTACAAACCCAATTCGCGTGGCAACGGTGGCGTGATCCGCTTCGGATTCAATCGATCAAAAGCTTCGATTTTCGTCGAGGCCACCGTGCAATCTGGCGAAAAGCAATTCGACTGGGAGCGCAAAATCATCATGAAATGGAGCCTTTCCGACATCGGCTCGGCGCTCGCGGTTCTTCAGGGACGCGTGGTGCAAACCAAACTTTTCCACCAATCAGAAAAAGCAAACAGCACGTTTGAAATTACCTTTCGTGAAGATCCTGAGCGCGCACCCTATCTCATGTCGATTTCTCGGCAAAGCGCACACGACAAAACCTTGCAACGAGTGGTCATTCCCGTTTCTCATGCTGAAGCTGCCATTCTGGAAACTACGTTCCGCAAAGCGATCACTCGTATCCTAAATTGGTGAGTTTACCCACCCCAGCGACTGATCTCGTCGCTGACTTTCGGACGGCAAATGAGAGGATCATAGGGCGTCGCGGCTTGGTCGTATTTCTTACGACTCTTCCCTTCGACTCCCTCTCCACCCACGAGTTCCATCAAGGGTTTGCTTACACCACGTTTTAATAATCCCGGTTACCGGGGAAAAGACTGAGAGGTGAGCAATGCCCTTGCACGATTGGCTTGTGTCCACAGGTCAAATTGGAACGCACACTGGTCACCGCCAATCCGCTGCGCAACAAACAGGCCTACGTGCGCGTCATCGCCCAAAACGACGGCCATACCTCATCGGAACCAGGGCCCCCATTTTCAAGCACCGGGAGGCGGAAGTATCGCCCCTGCAGATCGATTTTTTTTGGCGCAAACTGCCAAGCCTGGCATGATTGCAGCGTCGCCAGCACCACCTCTCCAACTTACAGAAACGGTGCCTCCGTTTGCTCACATTTCAGGCTAAATGCTATACGGGCGAAGGGATAGTTAGAGTTTGAAACTGGACATCGAACCGCCGACTTGGAACAATTTTTGGAAATTTGATGCAAATTCACAGCATCAAAAACTCGATCAACCCATGAAACCTACAAAATCATTGTTCAAATTTCCAAAGCATGCCGTAGCTGCGAGTGTCGCCATCACGGCGGCGATGAGCTTCAGCCCACTGCTCGCCTCGACTGTGGACCTTGACGGCGACGGGATCGCCAATCGTGTCGATCCAGATGTCGATGGAGACGGTCTGCTTAATGGTGTGGATCGCAACGTGGACGGCGGCATTTGCAAAAAGGGTCCCTTCAAAGGTAAATACGTCGGTGATCGTCTGCGGAACGATGACAGCAGCGAAAAAGACATTGATGGCGATGGCCTGCTGGACAACAGCAAGAGTGAGCTCGACATTGATGGTGATCGTCGCAAGGACGACTCGTCCAAGGAGAAAGACATTGATGGCGACGGGCGCGATGATGACAGTGCGAAGGAAAGCAATATCGACGGTGACGACCTAGTTGACGAAGCCAAGAATGAGAAAGACATCGATGGCGATGGCATCCTTGACAGTCTGGACGATGACATCGATGGCGATGGCATCGACAACTCAGATGATGATGACTGTGATGGTGATGGAAAAAACAACGACGAGGACGATGACGATGATGGCGACGAAATCGACGATGATGATGATCTTGACGACGATAACGACGGTTTCGACGACGATGAAGTCAACGCGGAGCTCTCTCCCACGGATGACGCGCCATCGGCCAGTCGGGTGAAGCTTGAGATCAAGTTTTTGCCTAACGACGGTGTTGAGCTTGATTTCGAAGGTCGAGGCCTTGACGTCGGCAGTTATGACGTCGTGGTCAATGAGACTATCATTGGCCAACTTGTGATGAATCAAGACGGTGAGCGCACCAAGGGCGAAGTCGAGTTCGAAACTTCTCCCAATGATGATGACGAGCAAGTCCTTCCCTTCAATCCATCAGGCATGTCGGTCTCGATTGTGAAAGACGGCATTATTTATTTCACCGGCACGATTCCAAGCCCCGTAGTGACTCCCATCGTTACGGGCTAATGCTCTAAAGTGGATTGGGACATGCTTCTCTGAGGAGCAATCCTCTGAATCCGCTTTTCATTGATCGGAAGAATGATCCATATCTGATGGCCATTTCTTTGAAACGACACCTTCCGTTCGTTTTCGGGATTTTCATCGGCGGTTCCGCGGTTTACGTGGTTTCTATTGTGGGTGGTGATTTCTTCCGATCATCTGCGATCCAGGAAGCGTCGCGTGAGGATGAAAGAGCTGGAAAGGTGGTGGATCAAGTGCGTCGTATGGAGCGTTTTGGCCATCCCAATTTATCCGCGACGAATCCTCAAATGGCTTTGAGAAAAGCTGGAGGGATCGCTAATTTCACCGATCGCCTTGATTATTTAACAGATTTCATGAAGGTCTGGGGCGGAAAGGATCCCAAGGCGGCGATTGAAAGCGCGCTGAGTCAGCCTGTAGGTAGTTTGCGCAAAGAGGCCTTGGGTGCAGCTTGCGCGGGTTGGGCGGCCAAGGATCCTGAGGCGGCGGCCCATTGGGCGGTCACCAATTTAACAGGGACTCATGCCGCTGGTGTTTATGGAATGATTGCCAGTGAATGGGCTGCCGTGGATCCATCGGAAGCTTCCGCTTGGGTTTCCAGTCTGCCGATTGGAATTGTTTCAGAGACAGCAACGACCGCTGTGATTCATGCTTGGACGAAAGCGGATCCTCTCTCCGCGGCCGATTGGATCGATACATTCACGAGCGCGGATCTCAAGGCAAGATCGCTTGCGACACTCGCTGCGGAATGGTGTCTGAATTCTCCGGATGACGCGGCCCGCTGGGTGACTGGTCAAATCGATCAACCTGGCGCGGATAAAATGGTTGAAGCGCTCATTGGGACATGGGGCGATCAGGATCCAATCGCAGCCTCTCAATGGGTGATGACTCTGAATGAATCTCATCAGACTGAAGCCGCCGCCCTGCTCATTTCATTGTGGAGCGCCCATCAGCCGGAAGTCGCTGCGGAATGGATATCAAGGTTTCCGGAGGGAGAAACTCGAGCCAGCAGCATCCCGGCATTGGCGGAAACTTGGGCAGGTGCGGAGCCAGCCAAGGCAACGGCATGGAGTATGTCGCTGTCAGACTCCGATGAAAAGCGTCAAGCCGTCGATGGCTCGGTTAGAACTTGGGCCGCGCTTGCGCCTGATGATTTAGAGGCATGGATTATCAGTCAAAAACCAAGCAACGATTCAGATAGAATGCGGAAAATCGCTGCCGAAGTTGTGGCTGAGTATGCACCGGCTCGCGGGCTGGAGTTCGCTGAGAAAATCGTCGATGCAGGTCTGCGCAATGAAGCAATTTTTACTTCGTGGGAAAGTTGGTTCAAAGAGGACGCTGCTGCTGCAAAGTTATGGGCTGCGGGAGCCAAGCTCGAACCTGAACTTGCCGAACGTCTCGCCCAGGCAGGAGGTTCTTGACCGATTTCGAGCTTTTTTCTGCGGGTCGGAGCGATGATAATTTGTTAGTTTTGGATCCAATTCCGCATGGCGTGGATTGTAACAAATTAGGGTTTTACGAGTCGGAAAAATACACCGGGCATATTCAAAGTGCTGACTCTTGTGCGCTTTTTGCCGCCACTCAATTGAACAACTCGGGTGCTGTTCACCCAATGATTAAGATCCGTGCTTTCTTGAAGCACCCACGCATCCGAGTTATCCGGCCATTCAACTTCCATCTCATTTTCGTTCTCAGTCTCGTGGATACGAGTGGATGGGATCGCGATAAAATTAGCAACGAGTGTGCGACTCTGGTTGGCAGTAAACTGATAGTCCGAATCCGTATTCACTTCGGCACCACTTTCACTCCAATGGGTGAATTTGTAACCACTTGCTTCGCGCGCCCGGGCAGTGACAGATACGCCGATAATTTTAGCGCCACCGCCATTGACGATTCCACCCTCTGGCGGCATTGCATTTAGAATGATAGAGACACTGCCTGCAGAAGTGAAGTTGGCCACGAGTGTGCGGCCACTTGTGATGGTGAATTCATACTTCCAATCCTTACTAACTTCAACGCCGTCTTCCGTCCAGTTGACAAAAGTATAACCTGGATTCGCCTCCGCTTGGACGTCCGCACCATCACCCTCTTCATAACTTGTCGCGTCTGCCTCGACCTGTCCTCCATCAGGAGGTGATGAGGAAACAAGGATATTGATGGATCCCTCATTATTCCCGTTTATCGGAGCGAAGTTAGCGATCAGTGCCCGGGTGGCTGAAGCGATGAAGTGATAATTTGATTGGGTACTGACCACCGTCCCCCCGTCTGTCCAGTTCGTGAAGGCATACCCTGCATTTGCAGTTGCGGTCACAGTGACATCACTCCCATCCTGCGCCAGTCCTGCTCCAGTGATGGTGCCGCCTAAGGGAGGATTGGCTTCAGCACCGATGAGGTGCTTGGATCCAAGAATCGTAAAGTTTGCTACGAGCGTGCGATCCATGCTGGCGATGAAAGTGAAGCTCGTTGAAGCACTTATCAGAATCCCTCCTTCGGACCAATGAGTGAATGCGTAGCCATCATTTGCGGTGGCGGTCAGTGTAACACTCTCTTCATCAATGGCCATGCGATCCCCTGTCGTATTCCCTCCCGCCAAAGGCAAAGCACTTGTGCGAATGTTGTAGCTGGGTGAGAAATTCGCAATCAATGAATGGTTTACATCCATTGCCAGTGAGTAAGTGCTGTTCGTGCTAACAATGGTGCCATTGTCAGACCAGTTAAGGAAAGTGAAGCCAGGGAGCGCGGCTGCAGTCACTGTGGCGTTTGCATCAATGCCAAAAGATCCGTCGCCCGTAGTGGTGCCGCTACCCACTGGTGAAACAGCTGTGTCCAAAAGGCTGGTGGGTGGCAGTTCGGCGTTGGCAGCGGCGATTCGAAGTGTGTAATTTTTCGAGATATCCGGATTGACCGAGTCGCTAGCTGAAATCTTGAATTGGAATGAGCCGCTGACCGTGGGCGTGCCTTCGAGATTCCCAGTCACTTCATCAAATGTCATTCCAGTCGGTAAAGCACCGTCCAGAATTGCGGTGAACGGATGGCCTCCTTCGATGACGACGGTGCGGGGGACAAATACGGTGTTGATGCGTCCTTCGCCCACGTGATCGATCAGTCCGACTGGCGCATCCACGTCCACGGCGGCCATTTGTGAGCCTGTGAAGTCACCTACGATTTCAAACGTAGCCATATCCTCGGTCGTTTTCACCCATTCCCCGTCAGCAGGATTGATGTGATCGGCGTAAGTGCGAGAGCCGATTCCGTGAAGGCCGTCAGCATGCACGGCGTCGGCCATTGCCTCCCCACTCTCAGCATCAATGGGGCCGGTGTATTTATAGAACTCGTAGCGGCGTGTGACCACCTCATCGCCATTGGGCAAGTCCTCTGGCGCAGCGGCCAATTCGCCATTGGGTCCGCCGTCTGCGGCACTGGTCTTTTTTTGCAAAATGCGCCATTCCACCTCGACTTCATCCGGCTCACCGTTCGACCAGTTTTTATCATTTGCATCATCTGGATCATCGCTCACGAGTTCACGAAGCTTGATCTCTTTGTTGTTGTGCGTGGTTGTCTTAATTTCCTTCACCCAAAGGGCTTTGCCAAATTCCTTAATGGGTGGTATTGGCGGCGGTGGGGGTGCGATGACTGCCTGCACCTGGGCAGGGGCAGGATCACCGATGACAGGCGGGTAGTATGTGAAAACCGGAGTTGCAACCTGCACCGCTCCACCGTGGACGAGTGTTCCGCTGCCATTATCAATGAGCCAATTGTATTTCACCACGGAGGCCGGCACCCGGTAGCCTACGCCAAAATGCTCACCGCCGAAATTCACACTTGGATTCGTGAACATGTGGCCATTCGTAGGACTGATGGGACCGCTTGGAACTGCGGTGTATGCGACCCAAGTTCCGTTAGGATTCTTTTTGCTCTCCCATCGAATCCGGCATTTCGGATGCTCTGGGATCGTGTCATCCTGCTCGATGCGTGGCACGCCGTAGTGATTGTAATTGTAGGTGTAGGTGATGTCCGTGCTTTTGCAGTCCTCGATTTCAATTTCAAAACCATGGCATTCAGACCCCGTGTCGTTGACCGTATCAAAATTATTGATGCTGCCGTAAGCGATGCTAGCTCGCAGTGTGTCGGCCTGCAGCGTCATCGCCGCCAGCGCGGCCATGGCAATGCGCTTGATGAAATCATTCGTTTTCATGATGAAGTGATTCTGAATGGGATGGGTCCTCTGTGATTTTTCGTGACTGGCTGGCAAGCTAGCATCCCCCGGCCTTATTTCCCAAAAGGTTTAAAGTAACGGATTGGTTGGCTAATGGCCGCGGATCGACCGCCTCATCAAAGGGAAGGTCTAGAGGTGCCCCTCAGTCGGAATGGAACCTGCGACCATGTCGGTCTCTTTATTCTTGGCCGAAGGCGGGCTGAAACTGATCTCGCCTCGGCATTTGCACGCATGAAATCGAGCGGATTCAAGCTGTGGACGCTTGGAGTTCTACGATCAAATTTCGAGCGTCTATGACGCAAAACCGCCCGGCTCGCGCAATGCGAGACGGGCGGATAGGATCTATGGGTGATCAATCTCAGTGACCCAGCATCCACGGTCGGGCTGTGGGCTTCTGCGAGTTGAGGACGCCGAGCTTGGTTTCCCGAGTGCGGGTGGGTCGGATTTTATTGCCCTTCGTGCCGCAACCACAACCGCTGCCGCAAGAGTGGGAGTTGCTGATGCGCGGTTCGTGACGGCTCTTTTCATTCACCGCATGGGCTTTGCGTTTCACAGGGCTCATCAACGCGAGGTTAGGCGCGAGGATCAGCCGCTGGCCCACGCGCGAGCACTCGGGACACGGCGTCGGATCGTTCCGCTCGTCGATCGTTAGAAGCGCGCGAAAGTCACCGCACTCGGGACAACTGAAGTCGTAAACGGGCATGGCGGTGGATGGTTAGAGCACTTTGGCGAGGTCGAAGCCGGGCGTGACGCTCTTGATCGGGCCGTTGGCGTTCGGCATGATGTCGAAGTCAAAGATTTCCGTCGGCAGCCAGAGTGTTGCGCAGGCGTTCGGTATATCGACGATGCCGCTGATGTGGCCTTCCACCGGAGCCGTGCCGAGGATGGCGTATGCCTGCTCGCCGGTGTAACCAAATTTTTTCATATACTCGATGGCGTTGAGGCAGGCCATTTTGTAGGAGACGAATGGATCGAGGTAATGCTGTTTGCCGGCCTCATCCACAGAGATGCCTTCGAAGATGATGTGGCGCTTGTATTCCGGAGTGAGCGGACTTGGGATGAATAGTGGGTTGCGGATGGCGTATTTCTCCATGCCGCCCTTGAGCACGCTGACGCGGATGTCGAGGTAGCCAGCCATTTCGATGGCACCACAGAAGGTGATTTCGCCGTCGCCTTGGCTGAAGTGGATGTCACCCATCGAGAGGCCGCCATCTTTGACATAGACAGGGAAATAAACTTTTGAGCCCTTGGTGAGGTTTTTGATGTCGCAGTTCCCGCCGTGTTCGCGCGGGGGGACGGTGCGTGCTCCTTCGGCGGCGGCGGCGTCGCGGGCGGCACCGGTCATGCGGCCCATGTGGGCGGTGGGGGCGGAGGGCAGCGCGCAAAGCGGCGGAACGCGCTCGGGATCGGTGTCGAAGAGCTCCTTCTCCCGGGTGTTCCAAGTATTGAGCATTTCCTTGGACGGCAAGCAACCGATGAGGCCCGGGTGCATGATGCCTGCAAACTCGACGTTAGGGATGTGGCGCGAGGAGGTGTAGATGCCATGGAAGTCCCAGCAGGCCTTGCGTGCGTCTGGATAGTGATCAGTTAAAAATCCGCCGCCGTTGGTCTTGGCGAAGAGGCCGGTGAAGCCCCACTGGTATTTGTCGAGCACGCCGACGTCGAGGATGTCCACCACCAGCAGGTCGCCGGGCTCCGCGCCATGAACGCCGATAGGGCCGGATAGATAGTGGACCTTCGTGAGATCGACCACCTCGATGTCGGTGGCGTCATCATTGTTTTTGATCTGTCCCCCAGTCCAGTCGATGCACTCGACGCGGAACTCATCGCCTGGATTGACCATGGCAACCATCGGGATATCCGGATGCCAGCGGTTGTGAAGGTAGTCTTGGGATTCCGGGGTGGCGTCGAGGTCAACTTTGATCAGTGTCTTCATGTAGTTTAGTTAGGTTTAGTGATAGGAAAGGAAATGGGGTTAGACGGCGAGCATGGCTTTGATTTGGTCTGCATCGACGTCGGAACGGCGGTCTTCGCGGATGAATTTGCCTTTATCGATGACCATGATGTTGTCGCAAGTATCGAGCACGAAGCTGAGGACCTGCTCGCTCACAACAATGGTGAGCTTTTTCATATCACGGATCTCTCGCAGGCTGCGGGAAATGTCCTTGATGATGGAGGGCTGGATGCCTTCGGTCGGCTCGTCGAGCAGGAGCACGCTGGGGTTGGTCATGAGCGCACGACCGATGGCGAGCTGCTGCTGTTGACCACCGGATAGATTGCCGCCCTTGCGCTTGCGCATTTCCTGGAGGACAGGAAAGAGCGCATAAATCTCCTCGACAGAGTCGTAACTGACTTTTCCCGCGACACCGGAGATGAGGTTTTCATACACCGTGAGATAGGGAAAAATCATCCGGCCTTGGGGGACGAAGGCCACGCCTTGGGCGACACGGCGGTGGGATGGCTGGTTGGTGATTTCCTTGCCATTGAGGGTGATCTTGCCCGAGCGCGTTGGAATCATGCCGATGAGAGAGCGAAAGAGCGTGCTTTTTCCCATGCCATTCCGGCCGATGATGCCGAGGATCTCGCCCTGCGGCGCAGTGAAGCTCATATCGGGGATGACGACGCTTTGTCCGTAGCAGACCTGGAGGTTGGTGACTGAGATCATGATGTTAGTGTCCGATGTAAACTTCGATGACTTTGGGATCTTGGCTGATTTTTTCCATGGAGCCTTCCGCTAGAATCTTGCCGAGGTGCATGACCGTGACGCGGTCGGCGATTTCCCGGACGAACTCCATGTCGTGCTCGATGACGATGACCGAGCGGTCCTTCGAGATTTTGCGGATGAGTGAGGCGGTCTCGGTGCGCTCGCGCACGCTCATGCCGGCGACGGGTTCGTCGAGCATGATAATTTCCGGGTCCTGCATGAGCAGCATGCCGATTTCCAGCCATTGCTTCTGGCCGTGGCTGAGGATTCCGGCCTCTGTGTCGATCCTGTCGGAAAGACCAATTTGTGCGGCGACGTCATCGCACTGTTTCTTGATCGCGGCGGTGCGGCGGAACATGAGGCAGCCGATCACGCCGCGGCCGGTGGGGTGAGAGAGTTCGAGATTTTCGAAGACAGTGAGGTTTTCGTAAATCGACGGGTTCTGGAATTTTCGGCCGATGCCGGCGCGAACGATGCGATATTCGCGGACGCCACGGAGTTCTTTGCCCTTGAACTTGATGCTACCGCTGGTGGCGAGAGTCTTGCCACAGATGAGGTCTAGCACGGTGGTCTTGCCAGCGCCGTTAGGACCGATGATGACGTGAACGTGATTTTTTGCGAGATAGAAATTGAAGCCATCGACCGCTTTGAATCCGTCGAACGAGACTCCGAGATCCTCCACTTCGAGGACATTATCGTGATCAGTTTTCATCGGAAATGGCGGTGGTGGCTTTGGTGGTTGCGGCGGGAGTGGACTTCTGGAAGCGGGCGAGCAGGGCCGCATACTTTGCCTTGTTGGTTGGGATTTTTTCCAACAGACCGGCAAGACCGTTCGGGAAGAACATGACGACGGCGATGAAAGTGCCTCCCATCAGGTAGAGCCACAGATCGGGATAGGCTTCGGAGAAAGTCGTTTTCCCGAAGTTTACGATTAGGCAGCCGAGGATGGCACCTAGAACCGACAGGCGTCCGCCCACGGCGGTGAAGATGACTATTTCAATCGATGGGACGATGCCGACGATCGATGGTGACATGAAGCCGACTTGAAGGACGAACAAGGCACCACCGAGGCCGCTGAGCATGGCGGCGAAGGCGAAGATGAAGGCCCGAATCATCGCTACGTCATACCCTGAGAAGCGCACACGATCTTCACGATCGCGGATGGCGACGAGCACTCGGCCAAGGCGAGTGTTGATGATATACTTCGCCCCCATGGCGACGGTGAAGAGGAGGACGACGCAGAGGAAGTAGAGGATATACTGAGCATTCTCACTGCGGATGTCCCAACCGCACAGAGTGCGTAGGTCGGTGATACCGTTTCGGCCACCGGTGTATCCTTGGTTACCGTCGATCCCGAGGGAAAAGATCAGGGCGATAGACTGGGTGATGATGGCGAAATAGACTCCGCCGACACGCCGCCTGAAGAGCGCCCAACCGATGATGAAAGCGATGACCGCCGGGACCACGAAGATTGCTAAAATGGTGAATGGCAGACTTTTGAAAGGCTCCCAATACATTGGCAGTTGCGTGATTTGGTTCCAGTCCATGAAGTCCGGGATGCCGGGAGTGGATTGGATGGCGGTGGTGACGGGGTCAGAGGCTTCCAGTTTGAGGAACATCGCCATGCAATAGCCGCCGAGGCCGAAGAAAACGCCTTGGCCGAGGCTGAGAATGCCGCAGCGCCCCCAAAGAAGGACAAGTCCGATGGCGACGAAGCCGAAGCTCAGGTATTTTCCGACGAGGTTAAGACGGAAGACCGGGAGTGCCAATGGAAGGACGACTAGCAGGAGAAGGAGGAATGCCCCGAAGGCGAGCGCCTCTCCGCGCGTCTTGAAAAGGGTGCGAAACAATAATGGCATGACGTTGTAGTTGGTCGGTTAGAGGTCAGTTTCCGCGGACTTTGCTTGGGAAGAGTCCTTGCGGGCGGATCATCAGGGCGACGACGATGACGAGCAGCGTGGCGACCTTGCCCTTGGTTCCTTCCAAGAAAAATTCGAGGATCGACTGGGCCTGGGCGATGCCGAAAGCAGAGGCGAGGCAGCCCAGCAGGCTAGCGGTTCCACCAGAGACCACCACGAGGAAGGCATCCACAATGTAGCGGCTACCGCTGTCAGGTCCGGTGGAGCCGATGGTGGTGAAAGCAGCTCCGGCGATGCCAGCGATGCCACAGCCAAGGGCGAAAGCGAGGCGGTCCACCTTGCCGGTGTTGATGCCGACGGCGGCGCTCATTTTGCGATTCTGGACGGTGGCTCGGAGACGGAGTCCAAAAGCGGAGCGATACATGAAAGTGATCAGGGCGATGGTGACCACGATGGAAAGGCCAAGCACGAACATGCCGTTGATGGGGATATCGAGCCCTTCCTTCACGTTATAAGAACCCATGAGCCACTCGGGCAGGGTGGGAGTGACTTCACGCGCGCCGAAGATGGAGCGGTAAGATTGTTGGAGAATCAAGCTGAGTCCCCAGGTGGCGAGTAGGGTGTCTAAGGGTCGGTGGTAGAGGTGTCGTATCATAAGCCACTCGACAAGCGCGCCAAGAGCGGCGCAGACAAAGAACGCCAGTCCGATAGAAAAGACGAAGTAGTAGGGCCCGAAGGCGGGGGCGTAGGATTCCGTGAGATGAGAGCAAAAATAAACGGTGTAGGCGCCGAGAGCCATGAACTCGCCGTGAGCCATGTTGATCACTCCCATTTGTCCGAAAATCAGTGCGAGGCCGAGGCCCATGAGCAAGAGGACGCTGAACAGGCTGAGGCCTGAGAAGCTCTGCATGATAAAAATGCTTTGTAATTCTTCGCTGGTGTATTCTCCCATAAAATCTAGCGGTTCGGAGGTTTGAAAAGGTTTCCCAAGGAGGGAAATGCGGAGGGCCGGAAACTACCCGGCCCTCCGGATTATAGCAGGGCTCTGGTGAGAGCCGGAAAACGATTACTGATAGCCTTTCGGGAATGGATCCGGTTCGATGAGTTCGGATTCGTAAAGGACCTTGGCTTGTCCATCCTTCTGCCATTGGCCGATGCGGAGCTTGCTCCAAAGGTGATGGTTTGGATGGACTTTAACATAGCCTTCGGGCGCGTTGGTGAGCTCGATGCCCGGGGATGCTTCAGCGATTTTGTCGATGTCGAAGCTCTTGGCTTTTTCAACAGCAGCCTTCCAAAGCCATGGACCGAGGTAGCCGGCTTGAGTGACGTCGCCGATGACACTGTCCTTGCCGTATTTGGCTTTGAAGGCCTTGACGAATTCGACGTTGTTCGGGTTGTCGAGGCTTTGGAAATACTTCATTGCGGAGTAGAAGCCCGCGAGGTTTTCCCCGCCGATGCCGAGCACTTCATCCTCAGTCACCGAGATGGTGAGAAGCGTTTGCTTGGAGCCATTGATTCCAGCTGCGGCGAGTTGTTTGTAGAAGGAGACGTTAGAGCCACCGACGACCGCTGCGTAGATCACGTCAGGCTTTTTGAGCTTGATCTTGTTGATCAGCGAGCCGAACGAGGTACTGCCGAGGGCATAGAACTCCTCACCGACTACCTTGCCCTTGAGGACATTCTCGATGTGCTTGCGGGCAATCTTCATCGACGTGCGTGGCCAGATGTAGTCGGAGCCGACGAGATAGAAGGTCTTAGCTTTCTTCTCCTTGGCGATCCAGTCGAGGCCGGCGATGATCTGTTGTGTGGCTTCTTGGCCGGTGTAGATCACGTTTTTGGATTGCTCGAGACCCTCGTAGAAAGTTGGATAGTAAAGCATCCCGTTTTCCTTCTCAAAGACTGGGAGAACGGCCTTGCGTGAGGCGGAGGTCCAGCAGCCGAAGACGGTTCCGACTTTGTCGCTGACCAGCAGCTTTTTGGCCTTTTCTGCAAAGGTCGGCCAATCGCTTGCGCCGTCCTCCTTGATGACCTTGATTTGCCGGCCGAGAACTCCGCCCATGGCATTGATCTGGTCGATGGCAAGCTGCTCGGCCTGGATGGAGCCGGTTTCGCTGATGGCCATGGTGCCGGTCGCGGAGTGCAGTTGGCCGACAGTCACCGTATCATCGGTGACGGCAAGTCCGGTGGTGTTGACTTGGGAGGTCGGGAGCTTGTCCTGAGCGGTTGCCGTGGCCGCCGCAAGAGCGAGGCAGGCAGCCGTCAGGAAATGGTGGCTTAGTGATTTTATTTTCATGGTTCGGAGTCGTTGTGCAGCGGTAGTCTGGAAACCTGTGTCTGATGACCGCGCGACAGGAAGAGAGTTGCACCGCTTGTGCCATGTGGATCAAAGGAGAGGTGAAATCGATTCACGATAGCTGACGGCCTGGGTCATGATAGATCGTGGGAGGGCGGCGCTTGGCACGCGCTTTGCTGCCGGGATGAGGAGAGTATGCTGAATATGATTCACGATGGTGCGGGGGTGTTGGGGAGACCATTGGTGATTGATCCAGGAATTGTGGATTCGAAGCGGCTTCAGATGTTTTATGCCTCGGCGAAGGAGGGCAGTTTCGCGGCGGCGGCGCAGATTCTATCCGTAAGCCCTTCTGCCATCAGCCATGCGATGAAGTCACTGGAAGAGGATCTGGGGTGCGCGTTGTTCCGGCGCTTGGGACCTCAGGTGAAGCCGACCGGCGCAGCGGTTAGACTACTGCCGATGGTTGAGGATTTATTAGTAAGAATGTCCCTGATGAAGAGTGAGTTGGCGGCGCTGGACGGGAGGGCGGAGAGTTTGGTTTTCCGTTTGCCATCGAGCTTACTTGGGGTTTTGCGAACGGGGCCCTTGGCGACGTTTCACGAATGTTTTCCGGCAGCTGATTTTGAAATGATCGTTCGAGAAAATGGCGAGAGTGATGCCGTGGATAGAAGGGTTGATTTCGAGGTGGATTTTCTGGAGCGAGTTCCGCCGGAAATGGTCCGGCGTAATCTGGCGGTCGAGGATTTCCAGGCCTATGCGGCTCCGTTTCACTCCTTCGGGCAGAAGACTCGGGTTTCGGTGTCAGACTTGCGGCAAAGCCTATTGATTTTTCAGGATCGGTGGGTTTTCAGCTCGTTAGTCGAGCAATTAGGCGGCGGAGCTGAGAGCGGGCTGAGGAAATGGATTTTGCCGGATCCGCAGGTGGCCCTCGACTTGGCAAGACAGGGGCAAGGCATTGTCTTTTTGCCGGAATGGGCGGCGGGCGAGTTGGTGCGAGATGGCGCACTGGTGTGCCTGAAGTTGCCGGGACTGAAGCTTCAGCGGACTTGCTGTGCGTGGTGGGAGGCCAGTCGCCCGCTGACTTGGGTGGCGGAGGTTTTCCTGAGTTTGTTCTCAGAAGACGTCAGTCAGGGTGGGAGTCCTGGCTAGGCTGGCAGGAGCAGGCGCGCGGTTTGCTCACTTGGGGCGACTTGGCTGGGGAGGACGGAGAAATCGTTGAGGGCCATGAGCTCCGCGAGGAGCTTCGGCACGTCTGGGATGATGTCTTTGTTGAGCGATGAGAATGAATGCAGGTCTGCGGCTCTTTCCAAAAAATCGCATTGGACACGAGGTTTCCCGCATTGGGACAGGCGCTCGATGGATTTGGCAAATATTGCGGGATGCGTGAGCAAGGTCCTAGCTCCGGCGATGCGGCGGGAGAGATTTTGACTGAGCTCAGGATATTGTTCGAGAAACTCACGGTGGCAGACCATGACGAGGCGCTGAGCGAATTTTCCCGGGCTGAAGCGTAGGTCGCGCTTGCCGAGGCCGGTGGACTCCGCATGGATTCCCCAGGGTGAGGGCGCGATGATGGCGTCAAGAGCCTCGGCCTTGAGTGCATGAATCATCATACCAATGGGAAGCATTTTGAATGCAATCTCGATGGATTTTGCTCTATTCCAATGACTTAACCATTCACGTGACTGCGCCTTGGTAAGCGAGTTTTGGCTCTCCACACCGACAGTTAGGCGTTGTGGAAGCCGGGCGGGAGATCCGCCTTGTGGTGGGTAGAAACTCTTGTAAATCGGCTCGCGCAAAACCAATTCCGTCGGGCATGCGTCTAAAAAGATGGGAATTTTCCAGCAGGCGCGCTGACCCGGCAGCGCCAATACGTCGGCGATGAAAATCTCCCAAGGAATGATGCCGCCCATCAGTTTGCGGGTGAGTAGGCTGCGACTGATTTCCCCGTAGCTGGAGTGAGCTTTGAGTTGAAATGGAAAGTCGTAAGCCTCGGGTTGGGACGGTTCGCAAGCGAAGAATGGCAGGACTTCGAGGGACGGCAGAATTCCAAGAAGCTCGGGTGGGGGTGTGGGCATTGGAAATAAATAAAAAACGATTGGAAGGAATCCCGATCTCGCTGAGCGAAAGCACGCTGGATTGAGATATGTTCCGCACATTTGACTTGAAAGCAGATCCTATACCATGGACCGGCCGAGCCATGATTCGTCACGGGCGCTGCGTGCAAAAGCCCTAGCTCACTGAAGAGTGGGCTTCCAGATTAGAATGGAGTGGCCGAGCTTTCGGCGTGCTCTTCGATCCATTCGTAGATCATCCGGCGGGTGTTGGCGTTGTTAGCATCGAGGATTTCCAGCATGTTGCGGTTGTGGCGCAGGTGGTCCTGAATCTCGCGCTTGATCGTTTTTGGGTTGGCGATGTTGCCGAAGAAAGGATCCATGAAACGGCGAAGTGGCGAGTATTGTGGCTCGTGTGGGAGTCCGTGGGTTTGGCGCTTGATGTCGGCAATCTGCTCTTTGAGGACCATGCAGTAAACCTTGAGCTTCTCGTCTCCAGCGGTGGCGAGATTGGTGGATTCCTCGCCGAGCCATTCCATTTCGAGTTGGAGCATTTCTCGCAGGTCGCTTTGGGCGTATGCGGTGTTAAGGCGTTGCATCCAGACTTGCCTTTGCTGCTTGAGGAGCGGGTCGGGCTCGAGGTCGGGGTGGAAGGCTTTGGCGAGTTGTTTGAAGAGAGATTTCAGGTCGCGAGTTTTGGCTTCCTCCAAGGCGAGGCGTGCTTGCTCCTTCGCGATTTGAGCTTTGGTGGGTTTGCGACGTGAGGTGTGCGGTGGAGCCGCGAGGTCCTTTAAAAACGGTGCATTCGCGCCGAGGCGCTCTTGGACGCTGCGCATGAATTCTGCGGGGTCGCCATGGGGATCGAGGTCGCTTAGGTCCAGTTCATGTCCAGCGTGGCTTGCGGCTTGCTCGATCATTTCTCGCAGAAATTCGAAATTTTGGGCTGCTTCCTCTTGTGCCCGTTGGTCTTGAGTGGACGGCCCGATTTCGCGGACAACAAGCTCCAGTTCAGTGATTTCCTCCGCGCTGAGGCCGACGGGATCGGCTAACAATTCTGAGGCTTTGCCGCTCAATAAATCGCCGAACCAGTGCTTGCGGTGGGCGTTGAGTTTGAGGGTTTGGAAAGCCTTGTAGCCTTTGAAGACGAGGTCGCGGTCGGTGCGATTGAGATCCTCGATCAAGGGCATCAGCTCGCGGCTGGAGGTGAGCAGCGTGTCGTCGAGACGGGCTTGCTCGCGCGCGTGGCTGGCTTTAGCGGATTCGAGGCTTTTCATGAGGCGATTGAAATCCATCTGCGTGCGGCTGAGCGCGGCGGAACCTTGCGTCCGGATGACTAAGCTTTCCTTGGGCGGAGTGGTTTTGCGTGTGGATTTTCGCGACATGATGCGGGATTTTTCTTTCAGGTGAGCGAATGTCAATCGTCCGATGCGTGGGATGCTTATTTAGCGTCGTTTCAAGGGAACGGGCGGTGATTTTCAATGAGTTTGTCTGGGAAAAGTTGGACATAGCGTGGTGTGATCTTCAGCTTGGCGGCACGCTATGAGTGAAACTCGGTTGATCGCAGTGGTGGGTGGAAGTGGGTCTGGCAAGAGTTGGCTGGCAGCTCGTTTGGGCGAGTGGTTGGGGGAGGAAGCGGGGCATCTTTGTTTGGATAATTTTTATCGGGATCTCGGGCACTTGCCGGGGCCGGACAGGGATTTGGTGAATTTTGATGATCCGGCGGCGATTGATTGGGACGCATTGGCGCGCGTGCTGGCTTGCTTGGAGTCGGGTGCGGCGGCGGATGTGCCGATTTATGATTTCCAGGATCATGTGCAAAAGCCGGAGACGCTACGCATGGATCGGAAGAGGATCATCGTGGTGGAGGGCTTGTGGTTGCTGCATCCGGAGTGGTTGCGGGAGAAATTTGCGCTGAGTGTGTTTGTGGATTGTTCGGAAGAGTGCCGATTGGAGCGTCGGATCGAGCGTGACGTGCGAGCGCGAGGGAGAACAGAAGCTTCTGTGCGTCAGCAGTTTATGGATCATGTCCAGCCGATGCATGCGCGCTTCGTCGAGCCGCAGCGACAGCACGCCATGCGGTGTGTGAACTCGCCACTGACGGAAAACGAGCGGGACGCGCTCCTTGCGGCGTGTTTGGGAAATCCGCAGGTTTGAGGTCGTGGCTGGGCGGGTTCCTGATGTTCCGTCTTGCGTCCGTCCCGCGAATGGCGTTCCTTCCGCGCGCATGTCTTCACTTCCTACCGCTGACCTCCTGGCGCTCGATACGGCTGGCTTAAAAAGCCGCTTGTCGAAACTCAGGAGGTATCTTTGACGTCCCGACCCTTGAGAATGAAATCAACACGCTCGAGGAAGCCATGGGCGCTCCCGAGTTTTGGAATGACGCGGATAAGGCGAAGTCGATCAGCTCGAAGGCGGCGGCGATGAAGAAGAAGCTGGAAAGTTTCCTAAAGTTGGAGTCGCGCGTTGCGGACATCGATGAGGGAGTTTCTTTGGCCAAGGAATTCGACGATGCGGATCTGGCGCGTGAGGCGCTGGCGAATGCGAAGGGCTTGGAGGGCGATATTCGTTCTTACGAGTTGCTGACCTTGTTGGATCAGCCGAGTGATATTTCCCCGTGTTTCCTTGTGATTTCCGCAGGTGCGGGCGGGACGGAAGCGTGCGATTGGGCGCAAATGTTGCACCGGATGTACACGCGCTGGGCTGAGCGGAAGGGCTACACGGTCGAAACCTTGGATTGGCAGGATGGAGATGAGGCGGGTCTGCGGACTGCGACTCTCAAGATCACGGGCGATCACGCCTACGGATTTCTCAAGAGTGAGCGTGGGGTGCACCGGCTCGTGCGGATTTCCCCGTTTGACTCGAATGCGAAGCGTCACACTTCGTTCGCGTCGATCGATGTGACGCCTGAAATTTCCAAGGAAATTAAAATTGAGATCAACGAGAAAGACATTGAGATCACCACGACGCGGTCTGGCGGCAAGGGCGGTCAGAACGTGAACAAGGTCGAGACCGCGGTTATTTTGCGGCACCTTCCGTCAGGAATTTTGATTCGTTCGACGGCGGCGCGGACGCAGGGAGCGAACCGTGAGCTGGCATTCGAGATTCTCAAAGCCAAGCTTTATACGATTGAGGAGGACAAGCAGAAGGCGGATGCGGACCGCGCTTATGGCGAAAAGGGCGACGTTTCATGGGGAAATCAAATTCGCTCATACGTTTTCCAGCCCTATCAGAAAGTATTGGATCTTCGGACAGGCGAGGAGTCTGGCAGCATCCAGGATGTGATGGACGGAGATATTGATGCGTTCATCGAGGCAAAGCTGCGGGGCAAAGTCCGTGTCAAGGGAGCCAAGGACGAAGAAGATTGATTGACGAATTCGCGATCCTTCCGGGTTTATTTCAGGGAGGGTGTGGATTTTTCGAGGCTTGGTGCCGTGCTTTCACAATTTGGGGTGGTGTGTGAGTCGGGTTTCTGTGTATTTCCGGCGCGCCTCTCGGGCGTAAACATTCATGATTTCCGATCTCACAGTCATCAAGGCCGGCACCGGCGTTCTCACAAAATCGGCAGACGGGACGCTTGACCGCGCGGCGCTTGTTCATTTGGTTTCGGCGATAGCCGGCTTGGTCAACTCGGGGCAGCGTTGCTTATTTGTTTCCTCGGGGGCGGTTGGCTCGGGCGTTTCTGCGCTTGGAATGACGGAATATCCAAAAGATACCGCGACGCGGCAGGCGTGCGCGGCGGTCGGGCAGGCGCGGCTGATGCAGACTTACAGCAGCTTATTTTCCAATTTTGAGATTACGATTGCGCAAGTTCTCCTCACAGCGGGTGATCTTGGGACGCCGGAAAGGGCGGCGTATGTTTCAGACACGCTCGGGCGTCTTTTGGCGGAGTCGCGGATTTTACCGATCATCAATGAGAACGATTCCGTGGCGGTCGAGGAGTTGAAATTTGGTGATAACGACATGCTGTCAGTTCGCGTGGCCAAGCTTGCGGGGGCAAAGCGTGTGATTTTACTCACCAGCGTGGATGGCTTGTTGGATCCGGAGACGAACGCGCTCATTCCTGAAGTTTCGGATATTGATTCGGTTTTCCGGCATGTGCGGGCGGATAAAGGGCGCTTTTCGATGGGCGGCATGGCCTCGAAATTGGAAGCGGTGAAATTCGCCGTGGATGCGGGGATTGAGACACACATTGCGCATGGGCGTCACCCGGAGCGCTTGGCGGCGATCGTCGCAGGTCATGGAATCTCGACTCGTTTTCATGCGGGTGT
>JBEGOB010000145.1:0-26253 GCA_041182265.1 Verrucomicrobiota bacterium
GAATTGTTTGGCGGCATCCAAGATGCTTCCGGCGTCGCCAATGACTTTGAGAGCGGCGGCAACCTCACGAGCTGCCTGCAATACATCCAAGCCGTGATCGTCGAGAATGATTTGAGCTTCCATGGCTTTTTGAACGATGGTTGGTGTGACCGCCGGAATTGAATCACCAAGCCGGGTGATGTCGGCGCAATAAGTCCGAGCGGCATCGCGTGTTTTGAAATAAGCGCGGAGCTTTTTCCCATCGGGTCGCATGGATGCGGGCACGTTGACTTTCCAGCGGTCGCGGGCGGTATCGAAAACGGGTTCTAGTTTTTTGGTCATTTCGAGTTGTCTAATGGGGATTTAAGGATGGATGAACTATCAGATAGTGTCCAAAAGTGTCCAGAAATGCGGGAAAATGCAAGAAAAATGCGAAAACAGAGAAAAATGGGCATTGAGGATCAAGCGGTTACAAATTCCCCATGGCTTTCAGGTTCTAGTGGGGGCAACCCTGTTCAGGTTCGAGTCCTGTCGCGCGCACCATATTATTTTCAACGGGTTACGAGATCGGCCGGTTCCCTCGACCTCGTCACTGCCGCCCTCTGCATTCAGCACGATGCGGAACTCGTCACCTTCGATGCCGACCACCTCGCCATCGCCCGTGCCTCCAAGCTCCGCGTTCATCGCCTCATACGACCTTAGGCCTTTCAGACTTTCGGATATCGTCCCCATGACTCGCAGCGCGACGACATTTTCCGCTACATTGCGGCCTTCGCCGACCCCGGAAACGAGCCTTGGAAAATCCATGCCAATCGGCGCACCAACCTGCAATCATCGGGGCCAAAGGCTCGCTCCGATGACCCGTGGCGCATGCGGACCTGCTCGTGCCCGTTTCCACTCATCTCTGCGAAATGCACAAGACCTTCGAATTTCCTCGGAAATCTGCAATTTGCCTCGCTGTGGAAAAAAATTCCGGAAAATTTCACTTTTCCAAACAAGCCGATCACGTCATGGCGCTTCTGCGATCAGATTCGCGCCAATTCATTTTCCAAAAACCATGATCGAAGTCGATACCCTGACCAAACAGTTCGGAGCTAAGTGCGCCGTGAACCAACTCTCGTTCACCGTCAAAAAAGGCGAAGTCCTCGGATTCCTCGGACCCAACGGAGCCGGTAAGTCAACCACCATGCGGATGATCACCGGCTTCATCCCACCCACTTCTGGCGATGCCAAGGTCTGCGGAATTTCCATCACCGACGAGCCCGCCAAGGCGAAAACAAAAATCGGTTACCTGCCAGAATCCGCCCCACTCTACAACGACATGACGGTGGTCGGCTTCCTAAAATTCTGCGCTGAAATCCGCGGACTCAAGGGCGTCGAGCGCAACGATGCCGTCGAACGAGCGATTGAGACCTGCTTCCTCTCCTCCGTCGCCCGCCAATCCATCGACACCCTATCGAAAGGCTATCGGCACCGGACCTGTCTCGCCCAAGCCCTTCTCCACGATCCCGAAGTTTTGATCCTTGATGAGCCCACCGACGGTCTCGATCCGAACCAAAAATTCGAGGTCCGCCAACTCATCAAGCGCCTCGGTAAAACCAAGGCAATCCTGTTCTCCACGCACATCCTCGAAGAAGTCGAAGCCG
The DNA here is from genome assembly GCA_041182265.1 of Verrucomicrobiota bacterium. Lineage (GTDB taxonomy): Bacteria > Verrucomicrobiota > Verrucomicrobiia > Verrucomicrobiales > Akkermansiaceae > Luteolibacter. The sequence continues at coordinate 1,626 of JBEGOB010000145.1, forward strand.
CGTGCAGCCGAGCCGTCATCGTGGACCGCGGCCGCATCGTTGCAGATGGCACACCCGCCGAACTGCTTGAACAATCCGGAACCGGCTCTCTCACCGACCTTTTCCGCAAAGTGACATCACGCGACACCGAAGCCGCCGCCTGAAATTTCATCACTTCGAACTCCTAACTCAGCTATTTTCCCATGTCTTCATGCACCATCTACAAGCGTGAGCTTTCCAGCTACTTCACCCAGCCCACGGCCTACGCGATCATCGTCATCTTCCTCCTGTTCTCGCTTGGACTTACCTTCACCTTCGGTGAGTTCATGCGCGTCGGCGACTCATCACTCCAGTGGACATTTCTCTTCTGGCATCCCTGGGTTTACATGCTTCTGGCGCCTGCTGTCGGCATGAAGCTCTGGGCGGATGAACAACGCACAGGCACCATCGAACTGCTAGGAACATTCCCGGTTTCCACGTGGAGTGCCATCGTCGGAAAATTTCTCGCAGCAGCAACAGTTTGGCTCATCGCCTTGGCCATGACATTCCCAATCGTCGCCACGGTGAACTACCTCGGAAATCCCGACAACGGTGCCATTTTCGCCGGCTATCTCGGCAGTTTCCTAGTCTGTGCGACTTTCCTAGCCATCACCATGCTCGTTTCCGCGTGCACTCGCGATCAAGTTGTCTGCCTGATCGTTTCAGTCTCAATCTGCGTTCTCGTCCTCCTATGCGGCTACGATCCGGTCACCCGGGAATTGTCCAAAGTCGTCTCACCCGGCGTGCTTGAGGGCATCGTTTCGTTCGGCGTGTGGGATCATTTCCGCTCTCTCAGCAGCGGCTCGTTCCGCCTGAAAGACTTCATTTGGTTCGGCTCGGTCATCTTTGTCTGCCTTCTCGGCACCAGTGCGATCTTGTCCGCAAAACGCGCCTAAGTTCTATTTCCCCTATATAATCCAACTTCAAACTCCACATGTCTGCCAAAACCACTCATCCGGTCACTCGCGCCGCACTTGGCGTCGCGGCGCTTGTTGCCATCGCGTTGTTAGCCAACTGGCTCATCTCACTCACTCCGCTCGGCAATCGCGGCGTGGACTTCACGGAAAACAAGGTCCACACGCTGTCTTCAGGAACTCGCTCGATCCTCGAGCAACTCGACACACCGGTCGTCGTTCGCTACTACGCATCGCGTAGCACGGACTACATGCCGGAGGAGCTAAAACTTCACATGCGCCGCGTGGATGATCTACTCAAGGAGTATTCAAACATTTCCGACGGCAAGCTTCGCATCGAAAATCTCGACCCTCAACCGGATACCGACGCCGAGGACTCCGCCAATCTCGACGGAATCAACGGTCAACGCATGAATGACCAGAACCTCTACTTTGGCCTCGCCATCTCATGCCTCGACCGCACCAGCGTCATTCCCTTCCTCGATCCACGCGATGAAACAATGCTGGAATACCACCTTTCAAAAGCCGTCGCAGAAGTCAGCACTCCCACGAAACCTAAAATCGGCGTGATGTCCGCACTCGACCTCAAGGGCGCTCCTGCGATGATGCCTGGCCAAGCACCCACTCCTGGTTGGGTGATCTATCAACAACTCAAGCAGTCCTTTGAAATTGTCGATATTTCCATGGAGGCCGCCACCATCGACCCCAAGGAAATTAAAGTCCTCCTCCTCTTCCACCCCGCTGGCATCACTCCGGAAGTTGAGTATTCCGTCGACCAATACCTGCTCAATGGCGGCACGGTCGTCGCCTGCCTCGACGCATTTTCCGTCGCTGCGCAAATGACCAACAGCGGTGGAAATCCCATGATGGGCCAAGCCCCGCAGAACCCCACAAGCTCCACTTTGCCCACCTTGCTCAGCGCATGGGGCGTGAGCTATGAGTCGAGCAAAGTCCTCGCGGACCCACAACTTGCCACCAAGCTCGGCGGCGACCGCCTCGGGCTTGCCGTTCTAACACTCGGGAAGGAATCCATGCCTCAAGCCGACGACGTTATCACCAAGGATCTCGGCTCGGTGACTTTATTCCTGCCTGGCGCATTCACCAAGACTGGCAGCGGCGGAGTCTCTGCCACCACACTCATCCGCTCCACCACCGGAGCCGGCTTCGTGGACTCCATGCAAGCTTCTCAGCTAGACCCCTCACTGGAACGCACCCTCAAGCCGAACGGCACTGCGTATGATCTTGTCACGCATCTATCCGGCAAATTCAAAACCGCATTCCCTGATGGCAAACCCAAGGCGGAAGCCGCTGCGCCTGAAACTGCCGACAAAGATGCAAAGCCCGAGGAAACCGAAAAATCGGACTCTCTCAAAGAGGCCGTCGAACCTGGCAACGTCTTCCTCATCGCCGACATCGACGCCTTCTATGACCGTTTCGCCTACAATGTGCAAAACTTCGGCGGCACTCAAATGGCATCACCCGCCAATGGAAATTCCTCCATGCTCTTCAACCTCCTCGACCAAGCCACAGGATCGAAGTTCTTGATCGGCTCGCGCTCGCGCTCCGCTATCCTCCGCCCCTTCACCGTGGTGCAGAAAATGGAAGCGGACTTCAACAAAACCGTTGGAGTGAAGATCGAGGAGTTCCAAACAAAACAACGTGCCGCACAGGAAAAACTCAGCGAACTCCAATCCAAAAAGTCGCAAGGCTCCGAGCTTTTCCTGTCTCCTGAACAAGAAGCGGAAATCAAAAAACTTCGCGCCGAACAAGTCGAATACGCCAAGCTCGTCCGCGAACAGGAAAAGGATCTCCGCCGCCAGAAAGATCAACTCGCCGGAAAAATCACTCTGCTCAACGTCGCCGCCATGCCCACGCTGGTCGTCATTTTCGGCCTCGGACTCTTCATCAAACGCCGCTCATCGACTCGCGCACGCTAAGTCTTTCCAACTTCAACCTATCAATCTAACTTTCAGATCATGAACAAACGCCAGGTCATCATCCTCTGGGGAATCGCCGCCGTTCTCGCGCTTGCCGTGGGTGCCGTAAAAATCACTCAAAACCAGTCAGCGCAAAATGTCACGAAGCGCGTCCAAGGCCAAACCTTGTTCGAAGCTTTCCCCGCATCAGACACCACAAGCGTCGAAATCCAAGGCGCTGACGGCTCAGTCACTCTGACGAAAAAGGATCAAAAGTGGACTGTTGCCCAACGCAACAACTATCCAGCTAACAACACTTTTGTGAACGATTTGATCCGCACTCTCAGCGAGATCAAAGTCACGCAAGGCATGGAAGCAGGTCCGTCGTTCGCACCTCGCTTCGGCATGGATGAATCCGCCAAGGACGCCAAAGACCGCGGCCTGACTGTTTCATTCAAAAATCTCAGCGGTGAGGAAATCGCCAAAGTTTCCCTTGGCAAAAACATCGAGTCGGGTGCCGCCCCCGCCATGATGATGGGCATGGGTGGCAGCAATGCTGTCGGGCGCTACATTCGCAATCACGCGGATGACTCAGGCTTCTACGGGGTCAGTGAAGTTTTCCCCTCGGTCAGTTCCGATCCGAAGCGCTGGTTGTCGGACGCTTTCGTCAGCGTTGAGAAAATCAAATCAATCACGGTCACCCAAGCGGGCAAAACCGAAGCGGATTGGAAAATCACTCGCGAATCTGAGACCGCTGAGTTTTCCATGCTGAACCCGCCCGCTGGCAAGGTGCTTGATAGCACCGCCGCAAGCCCGCTGAAAACACTGTTCTCATACGCACGCTTCGATGATGTGGTTCCTAACGAGCAAGTCGCAACTCGCACTGCGGAAGGTGCTAAGAAAACCGTCACAATCGAGACAACGGACGGCTTCAGCTACACCTTCCAGCTCTCACCCGCCAAGCCCGCTGCTGCTGGGGAAAACGCAACTGCAGACAGCGCCGCTCCAGCAGGTGATGCCTATCTGCTCAGCGTTGAGGTCTCCGCCGAAATCGCCGCTGAGCGCAAAAAGGACGCCGACGAAAAGCCGGAAGATTCGAAATCCAAGGATGCGGCCTTCGCCGAGACACGCAAAACTTTGCAGGAGAAACTCGCCAAGGAAAAAGCTTTCGCAGGCATCACCTTTGAAGTCGCGAAAAGCCTTGTCGAACCTCTCCTCAAGGAGCGCGACGCCATGACCACCGATGCAACACCCGCCCCTGCGGCGGACGCGAATGCAGGCAAGGTCCAAAATCTTCCCGGCGGCATCATTGCGTCACCGCCAGTCAGCGCAACCACTCCACCGATCGAGGCGGTTACACCTCCGATTTCAGTTCCTGCCAGCGACACTCAGGAGTGATTTTCAAAAGCGGATGCCCCCGGAGATCCCGGTGCGCATCTTTGACTCACACAGTCCGTGGCAGGCACCCGATGCCCACCACGGACTTATTTTTGATGCCTCCCCCTGCGCGCACCCCACTTCTGCATGTGCCCTTGCGGCGAGCGCATTCTCGGCTTATGAACCCTGCGAATGCCATTCCGACTCGAAAGTGAATACCAGCCTGAGGGAGACCAGGGCCAAGCCATCGCGAAGCTGTCAAAGTCGCTCGCCGCCGGAAACAAGCACCAAACGTTGCTCGGCGTCACTGGCTCCGGCAAGACGTTCACCATGGCGAATTTGATCAAAGCGCACGGCAAGCCCACCTTGATCATGAGCCATAACAAGACGCTCGCCGCACAACTCTACTCGGAGTTTAAAAACTTTTTCCCCCACAACGCGGTCGAATACTTCGTCTCTTACTTCGACTACTATCAGCCAGAAGCATACATCCCACGCAGTGACACTTACATCGAGAAGGACTCGTCCATCAATGACGAGATTGAGCGCCTCCGCCTCAGCACCATGGGCTCACTCCTCACTCGCGAGGACACCATCGTCGTCGCATCCGTCTCATGCATCTACGGTTTGGGCTCTCCAGAAGATTACGAAAATATGATGGTCCCCGTCTGGGTCGGCCAAAAACTCACTCGCGAGGAATTCCTCAGCTCTCTCGTCGGCATGCTTTTCGAGCGCAACGACATCGCATTCGGCCGTGGAAAATTCCGCGTCCGCGGTGACGTCGTCGAAGTCCACCCCGCATACCTCGATGAAACTGCGATCCGCGTGGAGTTTTTCGATGATGAAGTCGAGCGCATCACCAGCATCGACACACGAAACGGCCACTCCATCGACCGCTTGGAAAATCATACGTTTTTCCCCGCGAAGCAGTTTGTCACGCCCGGCGACAAGATGAAACGCGCCGCCATCGAGATCCGCAAGGAGGCCGACGCACAAGTCGCGATGTTCGAGAAGGATGGGAAATTGATCGAAGCGCAACGCCTCCGCATGCGCACCGACTACGATTTAGAAATGATGGCGGAGATGGGATTCTGCCAAGGCATCGAGAACTACTCACGCCACCTCACCGGGCGCGAACCCGGCGCGCGCCCTCACACGCTATTGGATTTCTTCCCACGGGATTTCCTGCTGTTAGTTGACGAAAGCCACGCAACAATCCCGCAAATCGGCGGCATGTTCGAGGGAGATAAAAGCCGCAAAACCGTGCTCGTCGACCACGGCTTCCGCCTACCTAGCGCGCTCGACAACCGGCCTCTGCGCTTCGAGGAATTCATGCAAATGACGGGCCAACGCGTCTATGTTTCCGCAACTCCAGGCCCATTTGAAATCGTCAACTCAAGGCCGGAAAACACGGGCTTCATCCCAGTGAAATCCGTGGGCGCGGATGGCAAGAGCGTGATTTTGTTCGACCTGAAAAAAGCTCGAGTCAAACCCAGCGGCAACGATGAGCCTGTCGAAAATTTCAATCCATCCAAGCGTGGCACTCCGCTCGTCGTCGAGCAAATCATCCGACCGACCGGCTTGCTAGATCCGGTGCTGATTCTCCGCCCGCTCAAGAGCCAGATCGACGAAACCATCGAGCTCTGCCGCCAGCGCGTCGAGCGCAACGAGCGCGTCTTGGTCACCACGCTCACCAAGCGCACCGCCGAGGATCTCGCGGAATACCTCCAAGGAACCGGACTCAAGTGCCGCTATCTCCACTCGGATATCGACGCCGTGGAGCGGGTGGAAATTTTACGCCAACTGCGAGCCGCGACCTTTGACATCCTCATCGGCATCAATCTCCTCCGCGAAGGCTTGGATCTTCCCGAGGTCTCGCTCGTCTGCATCCTGGATGCGGACAAGGAAGGATTTTTGAGAAATGAAACCTCGATGATTCAAACCGCAGGCCGCGCCGCACGCCACATCGGCGGCGAGTGCGTCCTGTTTTGCGATAAAATCACGGACTCCATCCAGGCGCTCATCGATGTCACTGAATACCGTCGCGGCAGGCAGCAAGCGCACAATGAAAAGCACGGAATCACCCCACAAAGCGTGAAGCGCGCCCTGCAGCAGAGCCTCCACACGCACGAGAAAGGCCGCGAAGCCGCAGAAATTCTCAACCGCTCCATGGTCGCCGAAGACAGTGAGACTTACGACAAGCTTCGCGTGATTTCAGAGCTTGAGGAGGAAATGCGCGAGGCTTCATCCCGCTTAGAATTCGAGCGCGCCGGTCACCTGCGCGACCAAATCGCCTCGCTAAAGAACGGAAATCCAACGCCCGATGCCAAACCGGTGAAATATCCCACAGCGAAAAAAGGCCGCGCTCGCAAGTGACGGCATCCGCCTCGGAATCCACACGACGAAAAGAAAGCTCAATCGACTGAATTTCAAACTTCCCCCCCTGCACGGAGACCATTTTACTCCGTGCATGACCGACCAAATCCCACTCATTTCCAACGTCCAACTCGGCGTCGTCCCCGCTCACATCCGCTTCGTCGGCGGTATTGTCCCGGACGAAAACGGCAAGTTTCCCCGCAATCCTGATGGCACGCTCAAAGTCGTCGCCGGGATGCAGGAACTCGCCGCTGCCGCTCGCGTGAAAATGACCTGCGTTCAAATCCCATTCTTTGCCTCCGCAGATGCCGCCGAAGTCGCGGAAATGATCGTCGGCCTCCGCGCACTCGACCTCGACGTCCATTTTATCATCATGCTCGGTGGCGCAAATCCGCTCAATCCTGCTGACGAAGACGCCGTTGTCTCACAACTCGTCACCAGCCTGAAAGCCGCGATCGCCCATGGAATTCGCCACGTCTCATCCACCTCCATCGAGGAATGGATGTGCGCCAGCGAGCTCACCGCGCGCGAGGGCGATGCATTCGACGCCGCCATCCGCCAAAATGTGAAAATCCACCTCCGCGTCTATGAAGAGGCTGGCGTCGCTGGCTCGTGCATCGAAAATTGGCACATCGAATTCCTCCGCCCCGGCGAATTCAAAACATTCACCAATGTCGCCCGCGGCTGGGCCTTCGTCAGCGCCGCAAATGACGCTCTCGGGAAAAAATTCTTCAAACTCCTCGTGGACGCCTCCCACTGCGGAGACTCCGGACTCTCGATCGCGGAAAATGAAGCTCTCATCTCACGCATCGCCATCGCCGGCGAACTCGGGATTTTCCACGCTTCCACCAAGACAACGCGCGGTTGCCTCTCAACAGACGACGGCTGGATCGGCGCATTGCTCACCGCCGCCGCCAAGTCTGGCGAGCTCCGCCATGTGTTTGTTGAGGTCTTTGACCACGCAGACCCTGCGCTCGAACAAATCCGCCAAATGGACCCAGGCCACGGCATCGACACTCGCGACGGCCGGACTTACGTGGAAGTGACCGCAGATGGCCTGACCGACGTCGCGCGCCGCCTCAACAATCTTGTCGCACGCGGTTTCCTCAAAGCCTAAGTCACTTATGCAAACTGTCAACGGCGAGCCATCGTTCCATCTTTCCACACCTGAGGTGGATTTCGACATCACCGCCCGCGGCGGACATCTCGCGCCGGCGGTGTTTCACCTGCCCGGTCGCGACGTTTCTCCTTACGCGCTCGCACCTTGGGAACCCGCGGAATTTTCAGAAATCCCGCCCCTCCTCTCGGTTCTCCGCGGGGATTTCTTCTGCCTCCCCTTCGCGGGAAAAGTGGACGGACCTCCCCACGGTGACCCTGCAAATGGAATGTGGCACCCAGACGGCGGGGACGAGCGCTCGCTGAGATTCACCATGGACGCCTCAGACACAGGTGCCCATCTCGTAAAAATCCTCGCCACACGCGCCGGTCACCACGCTATTTACTCCGACGTGCAAGTTTCCAATCTTGAGGGAAATTTCAACTACGGCAACCACCCCATCCTTGATCTCTCCGGCCTTCCAGAAGGTGCTGGCCGCGTTACAACTAGCGATTTCTTCTGGGCATCGGTCTTTCCCGGGGTTTTCTCAAACCCTGCCAATGGCGAGTCTCAAGCGCTCTTGGAGGGTTCTCCGTTTTCCTCTCTTCAAGCAGTGCAACTCACCGCCGGCGGGACCACCGACCTCACACACTATCCGCAACGTGCTGGATACGAGGATCTTGTCATGATGGCGAACTCTCCCGCCACCGTCGCACAACCCTTCGCATGGTCAGCGGTCGTGCTCGATGGCTATCTGTGGTTTGCCCTAAAAAACCCGGCAGACTTCCCCGCCACGATGTTCTGGATGTCAAACGGTGGGCGCAGCGCACCTCCTTGGAACAAGCGCCATCTCGGGCGCATCGGCATCGAGGAGGCTTGCTCTTATTTCTGCAACGGGCTCGAACTCTCGCAGCAAGATCTCCTCAAGGAACAAGGAATCCCCACAACCCGCAAATTCACCAAAACGGAAACCGTCTCACTGCGCACCATCCAAGCCGTCGCCCTCTGCCCGGAATCATTCGGTGCCGTTCGCGAAATTTACCCGAATGACGACGCATCCGTCATCATCCGGAACGAATCCGGCGAGTCCTTGCAGGTCGCCATCGACTGGCGTTTCGTGCTCTGACCTTCTAATCGAAAATCACAAAATTTTCGAAATATTTCTAGATCCCCACCGTATTAACCGCCCCATTCCCATGAGTTCACCACGCACCACTTCCGACCTGACGAGCACCTCAAAAAACCTCAAGCCATTGATTGACGGTCACTTAGAGGACACAGGAGGCCTCCTCCGCCTCTCACCAACTTGGGTTCCCCGCTCCTTTCTGCAACCCGGACTGCGAATCAAACTTCATCCAGATGACACCTACGCCTACGGCCTGAATCGTGGCGGAATCGACGAGCGCTGGTTTGGCTCCACCACGGAAACTGCCAACGAAGGCCGCGATAACGATGAAGGTCTCTCATACGTCGTGGTCGGCAATGAACGCTTCACTTTGCGAGACGCCATTGCAGAGTCTGGCGCCGGCATCATCGGCCAAACTCTCTGGGACAAATACGCAAAATGGCCGGTTTACTCGAAGTTTTTCGACAACATGGGGCCGATTCCTCACCACATGCACCAGAGCGCCGAACAAGCCGCCCTCGTCGGCCAGGAAGGCAAACCGGAATCCTATTATTTCCCGCCACAGCACAACAATGTCGGAAATAATTTCCCCTACACCTTCATGGGCTTCGAGCCCGGCACCACCCGCGACCAAGTTCGCAAGTGCATCGCCAATTGGAATAAGGGTGAAAACGGCATCCTCGACCTCTCCAAAGCTTACCGCCTCAAGGTCGGCACCGGCTGGCTCATCGACCCCTGCATCCTTCACGCCCCTGGATCACTCTGCACCTACGAACCTCAATGGGGCTCCGACGTGTTCGGCATGTATCAAAATCTCGTCGAAGGCCGCGAAGTCCCATGGTCACTCCTCGTGAAGGACATGCCCAAGGACAAGCACCAGGACATCGATTTCATCATCGACCAACTCGACTGGGAGAAGAACGTGGACCCGAATTTCAAGGACAACCACTACCTCGAGCCTGTCACCGCCGAAAAGGGCGAGGGCTACCACGACAAGTGGATCGTCTATGGAAAAGTCGATGGCTTCCAATATTTCACCGCCAAGGAAATCACCGTCGAACCCGGCCAAACCTGCACCATCAAGGACAACGGCGCCTACTCGCTTATCGTCGTGCAAGGCGAGGGCTTTGCAAATAAACTCCGCCTCAATTGCCCAAAACTCCTGCGCTTCAACGAGCTCTCCAACGACGAGTTTTTCTGCACCGAAGCCGCCGCACAACAAGGTGTCACTTTCAAGAACACCTCGCTCACCGAGCCCCTTGTCGCACTCCGTTACTTCGGCCCCGAGGTGAATCCAAACGCTCCTGCCATGGGCGCTTACAAACATCAATAATTCAGCGAACGATCCCTGAAAAACTGAACCTCAATCCCTTAAATTTCTCTCATGAAACTTCACAACGCCATGTGGCCAGGGCTCGTCGGCAAGGAACCCGGCACCGACCACCCTCCCATCTCACTCGAACACATGCTCGAACTCACCGTCGCCGCTGAGGTGAACGGTCGCAAGTTTGACGGCATCGACTACTTCCTCTTCCACCCACACACCGACCCCGACGCCTCGGAATCCGACATCCGGAAAATCGCCGATCTCATCGCCAGCCACAACCTCAAGGTCGGCTCGCTCGTCGCACCGATTTGGCCCGGCACCGTTGGCGACGCCGCCATGGGCGATGCCGAAGCGCGCCGCAAGTTCGTGCTCGCCGTGGAAAAGGCATGCCGCATCGCGAAAATCTTCAACGAACACGGCGTCCGCGAATACGGTGTCATCCGCATCGACTCCGCGAGCTCCGTCACCGACTGGGCCAAGGACCCTGCCGGAAACACCCAGAAAATCGCAGAAACCTTCCGCGAGGCCGGTAAAGTCGCCGAACAACACGGCGAGCGCCTCGCGGCCGAAGGCGAAATTTGCTGGGGCGGCATGCACTCGTGGCAAGCCATGCTCGACACTCTCGAAGCGACTGGAATGCCGAACACCGTTGGTTTTCAAGCGGACCTCGCCCACACTTATCTCTACCTGATGGGCTACAACGCTCCTGAATCCGCCCTTCTCAAAGAAGGCTACACGGACGAGGAGTTCTGGGCAGCCTACACCACCATGACCGATGCTCTCCGCCCTTGGACCATCGATTTCCACGTCGCCCAAAACGACGGCTCAGTCCACGGCACCGGCTCCCATGACAAAACTGGCCGCCACTGCCTCGCCGACGATCCTAACGGAAAACTCGATATCGCCCGCGCCTCCGCCTACTGGCTCAAGGACGCCGCCTCACGTGGCATGAAGCACATCTGTTGGGATGGTTGCATGTTCTCTAACGAAGTCCTCGAAACACCGAGCACTTGGCAGCACATCTTGGAAGCTATGATCAAGGTGGACAAAGCCATCTGACGAGCCGTCGGCGGGCCTATCGAAAAGCCGAGAATGGGTGGACTCCGGTCCGCCCATTCAGGCTGTTCCAATCGGCCCTCCGCGCGGGTGCGGCCCTAACTTCTCACGACCAGTCGAAGAAGGCCGGAGCGCCGATATCCTGTCGGATACCGTGCGCGCAGCATCCTGTCGCCCGAATTCCAAAGAACAAACTGCGGACAGTATATCCGCCTGCCGACAGCGCGCAGAATGCGCGCTCCGCAAACCAAATCCCATCTCCCACTCTTCCTTGGCGACCTTGGCGACTTGGCGGTCCAAACTTCTTCCTCCTCCGTCACCCCGGAGCGCCGATATCCTGTCGGCTACCTTGCGCGCAACATCCTGTCGCCCGAATTCCAAAGAACAAACTGCGGACAGCATATCCGCTTGCCGACAGCGCGCAGAATGCACGTCCCCCCCGCAACATATCTCCTCAGCAATTTCCTCGCCAAGAAAACTAACAGTTTCCAACAGATTCCTTAAACTCGGCTCTCCACCAACTTTTGCGGCAGGGACTCGACCAAACTTTCCGAGAGACTTTCCGCAATCGCCTTAATCACCTCGCCCGACTCTTTCTCCACCAAAGGACGCGCCAGCATTTGCTCGTAAATATCGATGTAACGGCGCGCAACTTCTTTGTGACTGAACTGATGACGGCTCTCAATCATCACACGCCGGACCTCGCGGTCACGAATTTCACGTGGCAATTGATAGAAATCCATCGCGCGGTCAATCGCCCACCGGAAGGCCGGCGCGTCGTAATGATCAAAGCGGAAACCATTCCCCGTCGATTGCTCAACATCGAGTGGCTGGACCGTGTCATACAACCCACCCGTGGAATGCACCACCGGCAGCGAACCGTAAAGCGGCGCAGTCATCTGCGGCAGCCCGCAAGGCTCGAACAAGGAGGGCATCAGCATGAAGTCGGATGCGGCATACGCCAGACGCGACAAACGCTCCTCGAAGTCCACAATCGCAACTCGCTCACGCAGATCAAAGTCGCTCACGATCAAATCAATCCATTTTTGATGAGGTCCGTTGGCCACGATCACCACTTGCAAGTCACGCTCCCAATAATCCGAGACGAGGCTGTGCAAAATTTCCGTAAGCAACTGCGGGCCTTTTTGCACAGGATCCAAGCGCGACGGCCAGAAAAAGATCGGTGCATTTGGGTCCAGCTTCAATTGCAATTCCTCCTGCAAAGCGCGCTTGTTCGCGGCCTTGCCCTCGGCAAAGTCCGCCAAGCCGAAAACTTGAGCCAGGGAATCGTCCGTCTCCGGATCATACGAGACATCCGGCGCGTTCAAAATCCCTGCCGAGCAGCCCGCATGATACTTGCTCCGCAATTCTGCGCGCACCGTATCGGGCACCACAGAGTGCCACCCCTCGACCATTTCCCACAGAAATCTTGGGCTCACCGTGTTGATAAAATGCGCGGAAAAGATCCCAGATGTTAGTAAATCCACCGGAATTTGCGACCGAGCCTGATCATAATCTGACGGCGGACGCTCGAAATACAAATTCATCCAAAACTCCGCCGCATCAATCCCGGCCTCCTCGACCTGCGCCAACGACACCTGCCGCGTGTGAATGTTATGCACCGTAAACAGACTTTTAATCCCCCAGCGCCGCGCCATCGCTGGAATCAACGCGGTCATCCAGTCATTGCAATGAATCAAATCCGGCATCACCCGCGGAATGATGTGATTGATCACCTCACGCTGAAAAACCAGGGCGATCCGCATGGCCTCATCCGAGTGATTGCTATAAACTTGCTCGCGATAGTAAAAAATTCGGTCTTCCGCCAAATGAATGTGCGCTTCGGGCAAGACCTCATGGTATTTCCGCAATTCCTTCTCGTGAAGGCTGAAAATATCACCCTGAAACATCCGCCGGTAGTTTGGCATCGCAACGTGCACGTCCGCGCCCAACTCAAACAAGGCTGAAACCAGAGACGCCGAGACATCCGCCAGACCGCCTGCCTTCGCAGACATCCGCTGCGCCATATTTCCCATGCCCGCAGGCAGATACGTGATTTCAGGAGTCACGATCAAAATCCTCGGCTTCGGCGTTTTCAGCTTCTCAGACTTCACACGCTTTGGCTTGAGGGGATTGGAATTGGATGACATCGCTCGAAAAATCAGATCGTTATTCTATCTGTCGATAGCGTGATTCAAAATCCGACCGATCACCACCCCAATCTTCTCCCGAAAAGAATTTTTTCCTCGTAAGCCACTTATTTTTCACTTTCACCCGCCTGCGCCCCTGCCGCCCGCGAGTTTTTCCAAAATTCCAAGCGCTCTTTGATTCGTTTTTCCATGCCCTGCTCGCCCGGTTGATAGTAAGTCCGCCCTTCGGGTAAATACGCCTGGGGCACGTATGCTCCCTCGTAATCGTGGGCGTAGAGATACTGCATCGCAGCCTCGGTCTCGCCGGACGCCGCCGCAAGTTTCTTGCGCGTATTGGTCCGCAAATGCACGGGCACCGCAAGCGTCCTGCCTTGCTCGACGTCTTCCATCGCCTTGCCGAGCGCCGCATACGCGGAGTTCGACTTGGGCGCCGTCGCTAAATAAACCGTCGCATGCGCCAACGGAATCCGCCCTTCCGGCATCCCGATGAACTCGAACGCGCCCTGCGCATCAAGCGCAACTCGCAAGGCATTGGAATCTGCCAAGCCGATGTCTTCCGACGCGGAAATCACCAAGCGCCGCGCAATGAACCGCGGGTCCTCGCCAGCGTGCAGCATTTTCGCCAACCAATAGAGCGCCGCATCCGGATCTGAGCCGCGGATGGACTTGATGAAGGCGGAGATCGTGTCGTGATGCGCGTCGCCATGCGCATCATAGACCACCGCCTTGCGCTGGATCGACTCTTCCGCCACGGCCAAGGAAACTCGCACCACCCCATCCGTCGCGGAGGGCGTCGTTAAGGCCGCCAGTTCCAAAGCGCTCAAGGCTTTCCTCACATCTCCATCCGATTTCTCCGCAAGATGCCGCAATGCATCCGCCTCAGCATGAATGAGATACCCGCCTAATCCGCGCTCTTCATCCGCTAGGGCCCGCTCCAGCACGGTGACCACGTCTTCCACCGAAACCGCCTCAAGTTGGAAAATTTGCGACCGCGAAACGAGCGGCGAGTTGACGTGGAAATACGGGTTGTGCGTCGTCGCCCCGATGAACCGCACGACGCCACGCTCAATGTGTGGCAACAAGACATCTTGCTGCGCTTTGTTAAATCGGTGAATTTCATCGATAAACAAAATCGTCGTCTCCCCACGCAGATCACGCCACGTCCGTGCCTGATCGATCTTTGCACGAATTTCCGCAACGTTTGACTCCACTCCATTGAGTGACTCGAACCGCGAGCCAGTCGTCTTAGCGATGACATTTGCCAAGCTCGTTTTCCCCGTGCCGGGCGGGCCGTAAAAAATCAATGACGTGAAGCGATCCGACTCAATCGCGCGCCGGAGCAATTTTCCCTGCGCCAGAATGTGTTGTTGCCCAGCGACTTCCTCAAGCGAGCGCGGACGCATCCGCGCGGCAAGCGGCTCCGACGGAATCGGCTTTCCAGGCAAGGCGGTGGGGTTGGTGAAAAGATCGGACACGGTGGCGTCCCCCAGCATCGCCGCTTCACGCCCGCCACTCCAGCCCATATTCGACAGGTTCCAATGAAAGACCGCGTATCAAGCCCGATGAAATTTCTGCCCCGCCTCTTCGCCACCACCGTCGCGCTCGCCAGCATGCCAGCCCAAGCTGCGGACGTGATCCACGCCGCGCGCGAGGGCCGGCAAATCGTGATTCGTTCCGGAAACTCGGAAATCCTCCGCTACCAAGCCGAACCCGGCCCACTCCCCGACCCGAAAATCCCGGAAAGTTTCATCCGCGGCGGCTACATCCAGTCACTGCGCACCCCGTCCGGACGCCTCATCACCGATGATTTTCCCGCAGACCATCGCCACCACCACGGCGTCTGGAATCCATGGACCAAGACATCTTTCGAGGGCCGCCACCCGGACTTTTGGAACATGGGCCAAAAAACCGGAAAAGTGGAATTCATCGGCATCGACGAAATTTGGCAAAAGAACGGCAAAGCGGGTTTCAGCGCACGCCACCAATTCACCGATCTCACCGCTAGCTCCCCCAAGGCCGCCCTGCTGGAAACTTGGAACATCGTCGTCAGCCAAGCCAACGGCGCCTATCTCATCGACTTCACCTCCACCCAGACCTGCGCGACCTCCTCACCCCTCAAGCTTCCGGAATACCACTACGGCGGCTTCGGATTCCGCGGCAATGCGGCTTGGAATGGACCCGGAAAAACACGCCACCTCTCCGCAAGCGGCATCACGGATCGGATTCAACTGAATTCCTCACGTGAAAAATGGTGTTGGATCGGCGGCGAGGTGGACGCCGCAACCTGTGGCGTCACCATCCTTTGCCATCCAGGAAATTTCCGTTTCCCGCAACCCGTCCGCGCCCACCCGCAGCACCCGTTTTTCTGCTATGCCCCGCAACAACTCGGGCCCATGGAAATCACCTCCGCCGCCCCCTTCATTTCACGCTACCGCCTGCTCGTCGCCGATGGCGAACCCGACGCCAAGCGCGCCAATGAGGCATGGGACCTCTATGCGAAAAGCACCGCCACCCCCTGAGGCACCTCGCACCACTCACGCAAAAGGGTGAACCCATCTCACTCGACATGCCGCCAGATCCCTGCATCATCCGCGCCCGAACCCTCAAAATCATGTCAGAATTCCTCGTCATCCCTCGCCAAGACCACGACTCACTCGTAGCCCTCGCCTATCAATCTCGCGGCTACACCGCTGACGAGGCCGCAGAAGGCGCCAAACTCGCCGCCGAAGCCGCACGCCACGGCATCCGCACTCACCACGCACTCAAAGCTTTACACCTCGACCACCTGTTCGGCTCCGCAACCGGCGGTTGCGTCCCTGGCGCGGAAATCGAAGTGCTTCCCTCACGATTCCCCGCCTCCGAGCGCTGGAATGCCAACAAAAAACTCGGCCAATCCGTCGCATACCGCGCCATCGACCGCGCCATCGAACTTGCCGATCAATTCGGCATCGCGCAAATCGCCGTGGACAACGCCTTTCACTACCTCTGGGGCGGCGGATACGTGATGGAAGCCGCAGAACGCGGGTATTTCGCCTACACCAACTGCACATCCGCCCTCGCGGAAGTGGTTCCTTTCGGCGGAAAATTTCCCACACTCGGCACCAACCCGCACTCGTGGGGAATCCCAAGCACCGAGGCCAATGGCTTCCCCATCGTGATGGATTGGGCGACCTCCACTGTCGCCATGGGCCGCGTCCAAGCCCTCAAACGCGAGGGAAAAATGCTCCCTCCCGGTGCCGCAGTCGATGCCAAGGGCCAAGCAACCACCGACCCCAATGAGGTCGCCGCCCTGCTCCCCTTCGGCGGTCACAAGGGCTACGGTATGTCCCTGCTCAATGAGATCATGGGTGGCCTCATCGGCGGCTCACTCCCGACCATCCGCGGCCGCCAACTCACCACTCCCGGCGAGAAAAACACCCCGGTCTTCTATTTTCAAGTCATCCACCCAGACGCCCTCTCCGGCGGAAACTTCGCCCAAGGCCGCAGCCAAATCCAGAACCTCAAGGCGGTCATCGACGACATCCTCGGCCATGGCAACGAGGCTTCCATGCTACCCGGCCAGATCGAGGCAGGCTTCCGCACGCGTTCTGACGCTGCGGGTGGCATTCTTTTCACCGAAGCCGAAGTCGTAGAATTCAACGAAATCGCGGTGGAGCTCGGCCAGTCACCTTGGGACATCTCAAGCCTCGCCAAGGCATAACCCCCCCCCGCGCTCCAAGCGCGGATTCACTCCCAGCGGGAACGAGGCAAACACACCTCGTTCTCGCTTTTGCTTTTTTCTCCGTAAGATCTATAAAGCAAACAACGTTCCGTTAAAAACCCATTCTCTGTGCGCAGACTCAGCTCTATTTTCCGCATCCTCATCCTCAGCGCGCCCCTTGCCGCGGCCGATGATTTCAGCCGCAATGCCACTCCACTGCTGCAGAAATTCTGTTATGAATGCCACGACGAAAAACGCCAAAAAGGCGGCGTCGAGGTGCATCACCTCACGGATACGGACTCCGCACTCAGCCACCACCGCTTCCTCGAAAACATCGCCAATCAAGTGGAATCCGGCGACATGCCCCCGGAGGATGATGTGGACGTCCTCCCAACCACCGCCGAGCGCGCCCAACTCGTTCGCGAAATTCAAGCGGTTCTCCAAAAACTCACCGCTGGCGACTTTCCGCGCAATCCTGGCCGCACCACCATCCGGCGCCTAAATCGCAACGAATACAACTACACCATCCGCGATCTCTTCGGCGTGAATTTCCAACCCGGCCGGGAATTCCCTGCCGACGGCGCTGGCGGTGAGGGCTTCGACAACGTCGGCGACTCGCTCTTCATCCCACCCATCTTGATGGAAAAATACTTCGAGGCTTCACGCAAAGTCATCGAGTCCATCTACGCCACGCCCGCCGCCCTCAACCGCGCCCTCGTGAGCAAACCGAGCAAAACCCTCACTCCCAACGCCGCCGCCAAAAATACGCTCAACTACCACGCCTCCCTCGCATTCCGCCGCCGCGTCCATGAGGCGGACCTCGCCGCGATGCTCAAACTCTTCGACGCCAACATCACCGCCGGAAAGCCCTACGAGGACGCCATTCGCGCCCCGCTCCAAGCCCTCTTACTCCACCCAGCCTTTCTTTTTCGCATCGAAAATGACGTGCCCGGGCAATCCGAGTGGCGCATCTCCGAGTTCGAGCTCGCCACCCGCCTCTCGTATTTCCTCTGGTCCTCGATGCCGGACCGCCGCCTCTTCAAACTCGCCGACGAAGGGAAGCTCTCTAACCCCGACGTCCTTGCTGCTGAGGTGGATCGACTCCTCGCCGACCCGCGTGCCGAGGCGATTTCACGCCACTTCGCCGGCCAATGGCTTGGCTTCGAAGAACTCCGCGAAGTCGCGGAACCCGACGCTAAACGCTTCCCAAGCTTCACCCCCACCCTGCGCGCCGCGATGTATCAGGAGTCCGTCGCGTTTTTCAACCACATCATCCGCGAGAATCGCCCGGTCACAGACCTCATTCAATCCGACTACACATTCGTCAACGCCGAGCTCGCCCACCACTACGGATTTCCTAACATCCAAGGCACACAACTCCAGAAAATCACGCTCACCGACCCAAACCGCGGCGGCATCATCGGGCACGGATCGATCCTCACCGCCACCTCAGTTCCACTCCGCACCAGCCCCGTCAAACGCGGAAAATGGATTCTCGACACCCTTCTCGGCACACCTCCACCGCCGCCCCCACCGGACGCCGGTGAGCTTCCCGCCGACGACAAGTCCGCCGCAGGCCTCTCATTTCGCGAACAACTGGAACTTCACCGCCAGAAGCCATCCTGCGCCGGATGCCACGAAAAAATCGACCCACTCGGCTTCGGCCTCGAAAACTTCGACGCCATCGGCCGCTGGCGCGACACCGACGCCACGGGCAAACCCGTGGATTCTCTCGCCGTCCTCCCCGGCGATATCTCATTCTCCTCGCCCGCAGAATTGAAGGAACTCCTCCTTTCCGCAGACGAGCTGTTCCTCAGAAACCTCGTTCGCAAAATGTTAGGCTACTCGCTCGGCCGTCCTTTGGAATACTATGACGAGCCGGTCATCACCGATCTCGTCCGCGAGCTTCGGAAAAACCAGCTCAAAATCCGCCCACTCATCCACGCGATCACCCGTTCCGCGCCCTTTCAAAATCGCTCGAAAACCCGCTAGAAAGCCCACACCACCATGTCCAACATCTCCACCCAGCGCTGGCTTCTCGACCGCCGCCTAATGCTTCGCGGCATCGGCGCGACCCTCGCACTTCCCATGCTCGACGCCATGCGTCCGCTGCTCGCAGCTAGCAGCGCTGCCGCAAATTTCCCCGTCCGCCTCGCCATGCTCTACATGCCTAACGGCGTCCGGGAAAACCGCTGGACTCCGGAGGGCAGCGGCTCACGCTTCAAGCTCTCCCCCATCCTCTCCCCACTTGAGGCACACCGCGACGATCTACTCATCCTCACCGGCCTCCAAAATAAAGCCTCGTTCAGCGGCGACGGGCACTACGTGAAAACCGGCGGTTGGCTCACTGGCACCACCATCTCGAAAACCACCGGCAGCGACATCAACGCCGGTGGCATGTCCATGGACCAAATCGCCGCCAGCCACATCGGCCGCACCACGAAAATCCCCTCGCTCGAACTCGGCACCGAGCCTGTCGCAACCGGCATCGACACCAACGTCAACTACACACGCCTCTACGCGTCCCACATTTCCTGGAAGACTCCCACCGTCCCACTGCCCTGCGAAAATAACCCGCGCGTCGCCTTCGACCGTCTCTTCCGAACTCGCTCCAGCACCGGTGAAAAACAAGCCGCCGACCAACAATCCGTCCTCGATCTCGTCCGCGATGACGCACGACGCCTCCAAACAAAACTCGGCCAAGACGACCGCCAAAAGCTCGACCAATATCTTGAATCCATTCGCGAGGTGGAGCGCCGCATCGAGCAAGAAGCCAATTCCCTCGGAGCTGGAGAAAATCTCTCCCCGGAAATCGCCGCATCTATGGACGCACTCGACAAGCGCATTTCCCAAGCCATGGGCAAGGCATCACGCGAAGAAGAACTCAGCGCCCTCCCGCGCTTAAATCATGCCGAACACTCGCGCATCATGCTGGATCTCATGGTCCTCGCCCTCTGGTCCGACACCACACGCGTCTCAACTTTCATGTTTGGAAATGACGTCACCAACCGGAATTTCTCCTTCATCGACGGCGTCAACGGCGGCCATCACTCCATTTCACACCACCAAAATATCCCCGGCCAGCTCGACCAATACGAGAAAATCAACACCTGGCACGCCGAACAATACGCCTACATGTTAGGCCAAATGAAAGCCATCAAGGAGGGCGACGGCACGCTTCTCGACCATTCGATGGTCGCCTTCGGCTCGCCCATCCGCGACGGGAACTCGCACAACCCGCGCAACGTCCCAATCGTCCTCGCAGGAAATGCCAATGGCCAGATCCGCACCGGTCGCCATCTGGAATTTGACTCAGGCACTCCCCTGTGCTCGCTTTGGATATCAATGTTGGAAAAAGCCGGAGTCAAAACCCCGAAGCTGGCCGATGCTGATTCTGGGCTGCGCGGCGTTTGACCTCACGCGAGCCTGGCTAGGAAACATGACACAAGAATCACAAACCATTGAAGTCGAGGTTGTTGCCTCTGAAAGCAGCATCCCTAGCACCCAACCGGAAATTCCGGAGGATCCGACGTATCGCCGCCCTCAGTGGAAAAATTGGCCCGGCCAAGTCCGCCAACTCAACAGCCGCTGGTGGCCTCTCTGGATCTTGCTCGGCATCATCGGCATCGGGCTTCTCCTCACGATTGGCGTGGTTTTTGCGCTCATTTTTCTAATTTTCCGATTTTTCCGAAATTTCCTCCGCGCCATCTTCCGCTAATCCTCTCTCCAAGCATCTGCGGATTGACACCCGCCCCATCCCGTCGGCACCTTTGCGGGATGCAACGCTTTGCAAACAAAGTCGCGGTGGTCACCGGTGGTGGTCGCGGAATCGGTCAGGAAATCGCACGCGCCTTCGCGGCTGAGGGTGCGAAAGTCGCCGTCGTCAGTCGCAGCGCATCCAGTTGCGGAAGCGCTGCGGACGAGATCAACGCCGCCTATCCCGGCTCCGCCACCGCCTACGCCGTGGACATCGCAGACCACGCTGCCGTCCAAGAACTCGCCAAAAAAATTGGCGAGGAACTCGGCGCGGTCAATATTCTCGTCAACAATGCCGGCGTCACCCGCGACGGCCTGCTCATGCGCATGAAAGAGGAAGACTGGGACACGGTGCTCGACACCAATCTCAAAGGCGCATTCAACACGGTCAAAGCCTTCATGCGCCCCCTGATGAAAGCGGAGGACCCGCGCATCATCAACATCGCCTCCGTCATCGGCCTCATCGGCAACGCCGGACAAGCCAACTACTCAGCCAGCAAGGCCGGGCTCATCGGCTTCACCAAAGCCGTCGCCCGTGAACTCGCAGGCCGCAAGGTCACCTGCAACGCCGTCGCCCCAGGATTTATCACCACCGACATGACTGACGAGCTCCCCCAAGCCGTGAAAGACGCGGTCATCGGGAAAATCCCACTCGCCTCCTTCGGCGAAACCAAAGACATCGCAGAAGCTGTTGTCTTCCTCGCCAGCCCCGCCGCACGCTACATCACGGGCCAAGTTCTCGCCGTGGACGGTGGCATGACGATGTAAAAACCCTAAGTTTCATGCAACTCATCATCCTGCGTCACGGCAAAGCAGAAGATCACCACCCCAACGGAGATTTCTCACGCGCCCTCACAGAGAAAGGCCGTGAACAGGCACGCAACGCCGCACGCTTCCTCGAAGCCGCCGGCGAACTGCCAGAAATCGTCCTGGCCAGCCCTCTCGTCCGCGCCCAGCAGACGGCAGAGGAATTTTGCAAAAGCGCCAATCTTCCCAAGCCAATCACTCAAATTTGGCTCAGTTGCGGTTGCTCACCACGCACCGCCCTCAGCGAACTCAGTTTATACCGCGATTCCAAACGCGTGATGATTGTCGGCCACGAACCGGACCTTTCATCGTTGATCGAGTCACTCACCGCTGCGGAAGATTGCAGCATCCCGATGAAAAAGGGCCAGCTTGCCTGCCTCGAAATCCACCCGCCCTCCCTTCACGGCACGCTCTTATACCTCGTCCCACCGAAACTGACCGGAGCCTAACTCCGCTCACCAAACGACCACCCGAGGGTTCAAAAATCCCTTTCAACAACGTCAGCAACAGCACAAAAAATCCCCGCCGCCATGAACATGACGACGGGGATTTGCGAAAGCTCAGTAAACTGAACCTTATTTCACAACTTTCAGACGAGCGAAGAACTTCGCAGCACCTGCCGTCGGAATCGTCACCGTTACGGTATCGAATCCTTCGCTAGGCGTGTTCTCCGTCACCACCACCGGTGCGCTGGAACCCGCACCGATCGGATAGGAACCCCACACGGTCAAATCATCTCCATATTCGACGAATTGCGTGGTGTCCGCTTCTGACAGATTGCTCCGCACGAAGGTGAAGACATAATCACTTCCCGACTTCACAGCACTTGGCGCAATGGACTGATTGGATGCACTTGGATCTCCACCCAAGACATATTCCAACAGATTCGAGAAGCCGTCGGCATCCGAATCGTCCGCAGGATCTTGATCCGCAAGATCCAAGCCGAAGCCTGTCGCCCACGCGTCATAACCGAGTGGTGCAGATGCCACACTCAGCGAGAGAGTGCCAGTCGCTTCGGTGAAGGTCCATGTATTGTCTCCATCCACCAAAGTCCAAACGTCCGCAGCTTGGGTGAAGCCCGTCACAGTGAACAAGAGCGGGTCAAAGCTCTTACCCGCTGTATCAACCAGCGTCCAACTGTTGCCATTCGCAACAGCGGCAGCACTCAGATCGATGTTGAAATCACCGTAAAAAACGGTGGTTCCATCACCCGTGACTTTATTGCTAACACCGTTGGCCGCAGGAGCGAATTTCAGCGCCCCGTTGTCCGCCAGCGCCAATGTCGTCCCGGCTTCCACCGTGGTATTGCCAGTATAGGTATTCACTCCACCGAGAATGGTGGTCCCGGAACCGGTGAAGGTCATGGAACCACTTGCATTCGGCACCAACGAGGACTGGCCATTGACAAATCCCGTGTTGGCATTGCCACCCTTCAGCAAGCTAAAGGTCGGCGGTGTGGTGTAGTTGACACCTGGGTTGGTCATAGTGATGCCTGTGAGATTCCCCGCTGCATCGATCGTTGCCACGGCGGTTGCCCCTGTGCCGTCACCGATGATTTCCACCAGCGGCGCATCCACATAGCCTCCACCCTCAACGGACAAACTCACGGCACTCACGCCATCACCCGTCGGAGCAAGCAAGGCTTGTCCAATCGTGATGCCATTGCCGCCGTTATCCACAACACCACCGCCCGCATGCACGTATGCTTGGGTGAGGCCGTTGATGAAGGTCAAGCTGGCACCATTGGCAGCGAGTTTACCGCCATTGAAGTTCAGCGTGCCTGTGGCCAGAGCTCCCGGCTTGGTCACGGATTTGGCAGTCACCGTGCCGCCCAACAGGTTCAGCGTCCCGTTGGAGGATGCCACGTTGTTTTTGCCAATTTCAATTCCGTTGTTAGTCAGGGTGAAACTCGCATTGTCAGCCACGCTCACAACACCACTTCCGCCCTCACCAATCCAGAAGGCATTGTTCGCCGGTGAATTGTGATTGAAGGATGCGGAACCGCTCATGTGAATGACCGCCAGACCAAGCGCATTCGCACCAACCGTGGCCGGGGCTCCTGTCATGGTGAAGCTACCTCCACTGAGGTTCATCAAGGAACGATCTCCACCAGCAGCACCACCGAGGCCCATCGCAAGGAATCCTCCGACGGATACCGTGCCCCCGGTCTGGGTAAATGCACCATAGGCTTGGTCCGCATTGTTGACATTGCCACCGATCGCCAATTGCCGCGAGGTGGTGAACGAGCCCGAGGACAATTTCACCGAACCTGCGGAACCTGGTGCAGTCCCGATGAGGAAGCTGCTATTCCAGACATTGGCACCCACCGTGTTGGTCATGTTCACACCCGCAAGCTCAAGCACCGCATCGGTGTAAGCCGTGGCACCAACCGATGAAGCTGCACCCAAGTTGACCGAGTTGCCGCCTTCGAGTCGCAGGGTTCCCTGCCTAACGGTGGTGGTGTCATTGTGGTTCGCAAGGCTCAGCGTCATTTTACCAGCGCCGCCCTTATTGAATCCAAGCTTACCTGCGCCACCGTCCTGAACCGTGCCAGTGAAGGTGAAGTCAGTCTCGTTGTTCAGGAAGAACCAACGCGTGGTCGCACTTCCATTGCCAAGTGTTCCCGCGCCGCTAAGACCTGTCGCGGTGAAATCCTGACTCCCGATATTGAAGATCCCTTCACCGATGTTCAAGGTGCCGGAAATCGCGCTAGCACCTGCCGGATTGAGCTGCAAAGTTCCCGCACCGGATTTGACCAAGTCATAACCGAAGCCTGAAATGGCGCCAACTCCCAGCGTTCCAGCAGCCACTCCAACAGTCCGTGCACTTCCGTTTCCACCAAGAGTCACTAAGCCGGTTCCAAGTGCTAGATCACTGCTACCCGTGAAGCTAACATCGCCGTTCCAAATCTGCGCTTTTGCGGTTGAAGCGATGATTGCAGAACCACTGGTGTTATCAATCGTGCCTCCGTTGATCATGAAAAGTCCAGGTCCGGCTCCCAACGCAGAT
>JBEGOB010000146.1:0-7094 GCA_041182265.1 Verrucomicrobiota bacterium
ACCTTCATAAGCTATTTATATTGAATATTCAGAATTGTTTGCCGCTCTATTTTTGATTTTTAATTACCATTGAATCCGTCAAATTTAACTATTTTACGAATTAATAAGTCTTTATAAGACAATTATTAATTACATTTTTATTAATTGAAAATTAAAAACAGAAGATCTGCACAAGAACTGGTTTCTCGCCAGTTCGAGTGGGTCAATGGCACGGGATACTGAGTTTCCCAGCGACGGAGTAAAGCGTGGCCGTCATATACTCCACCGTTCGGTATCCGCTTGCCTGCGGTTTCACGGCTGAGTAACGGCTGTTGAGGCCTCCCATGAAGGCGGCCGTCAGGCCTCGAGTCCAGTAGGCCAAGATCCCGTCCCAGTGCCCCTCGACCATCCAGGCAGCTCGGGCAATTGGCTCGAGCAGTTCTCCGGTTTGCCCTAGAATCGCTTACACACCGAGCGCACCCGTTTCGGAACAGCTTCCTCGCCTCTCCGGCGTCCTTCCGCTTGTAGATGCCTTGAAGGGTCGCGGTAAGAGCCGTGGGAAGCCCCGATTCCTAACGCGACCGGTTGACTGCACGGGTGCGGCAGGAGGCATCGCGCGATACGCCGTTGGCACGCTCTCTGTGTGAGTCGATCATGTCCGCGGGAATGCGCTGTATGGTTTTGTCGCGGGTTCGAGATTCGGCGGAATGGCCACAGGTTTTGTCGACAATAATGCCGGGCCGTCCCAAGGCCAGGCAGATTACGGGTGTGCAGAGGGCGAGTGCTTCAAGGCAGGCTTGGCCGAAGACCTCCTGGGTTGCCGGTTGGAGGAGGGCACGGGTGCTGAGTGCGTTTAAGCGTTTCGCAAGCAGGAATAGCAGCGCAAGCCAGAGAATCGAAACTGCAGTGGAAATGACCGCGAGCGTTACTTTTGGAGCGGGGGTCGGGAGTAACTGGATAGTGCTTCAATCAACGGAGCCTGTATCGCCCGACACAGACTTCAAAAAGCTGCCTGAACACGGCGAAAAGCCCGCCGAAACCCTTGATCTTGGTGGGAGTTTTGCCGGTCTTCGGATAGATTCTCGAAACAGGAAGTTCTTTAACACGATAACTCCGCCGAACCGCTTCGATCGCCAGATGATAGTGCAACTGATACCTATCGAAACACGAGCGGAAAACACAGATTACAGGATCCTTGAGCAGCCGGCTGCTGTATGCTCTGAATCCGTTCGTCGTGTCGGTGTAGCGAAAACCGGCCGCCAGCGAGATCATCGGCGCGTGAAGTGCCCGCACCGCAACATACCTGAGCGTTGGTGTGTTTTCATGATGCCCCCCCGTGATGAAGCGTGAGCCTTGCACATGGTCGAAACCCTGTTCTAGCGCCTCCACGAATGAGGGGATGGCTTCCAGTCCATCTTTGCCATTGCCGTCGATCACGATCATCCCCTCGTAGCCCTCATCGATCACATGGCGCATCGCCATCCGCATTTGGGCGCTCAGCTTCCCCGGGCCTGTTTTCACCAACAGCGCGGTGGCTCCCACCTCCTTCATCAACTCGGCGTCTAGGGACCCGTCGCTGCTGCCACCGTCTGCAACAATGATGTCCACCTGATCGCGATACGCTTTCATCGCTTGAAGCTGCTTCCTGATTTTCCCCCCCTCGTTGATGACAAAGATGCAAATCGCCCACTCGTTACTTTTGGCTGCGGACCAAGCAACCCTGTATCTGGGTGAACCAATGTCGTCGCCTTTATTCGCGTTTTGTATTTCGTTCATTTCAAAATTTGAAAATGGCGGGCTCTTTGTGGATCCTATCAGCTGTGAAAAACCACGTATTTTCTGAAAGCAAAGTTTACCGTGGTCGAAGCCACGATCACCAGAAGGGTGATGATCAAATCACTCAGTGGGCTTTTCAGGACAAGCGCCGCCACGAGGAATTGGTTAGCTAAGAATGAAGAGGCAGCCGCGAGGGTGAATAACGTGAATTCCTTCTTTTGTGCGTGCCGCCCTCCCGTGAATATCCAACGGCGGTTTGTGCTATATGTAAACCAGTTTGTGGGGACAAAGGCGACGAGGATGGCAGCCATATTCATTTCCAAGCGCCGGCTAATGAACACTCCTGGCCAGATGCCTTCAACTAATAGACGGAACAGCCCATAGGATCCGTAAAACACAAGGACCGACGAAGCGCCTATGAAGACGTATTTCGAAAGTTGCCATGTCCCAGGGGCGGTAGGGTGCAGGATCTCGCTCCATGCCATGCTCCAACCCACGTGCCGCGCCCTGTGATGCAGTCGTCGTAAGTCGGCCAGCACGCGCTGTGGATAACTCAAAATGATCGATACCATTTCGGGAATTAGAGCATTTTTAGTGATGATCCGCCTCCGCCACCAGGCTGGAACGGACGGTGTCTTCCATCAGCACCGAGCTGTTCACCTCTTCCGCGATGAAATACAGCGGCCGGCCGCGCACTTCGCCAAGGATCGTGGCGACATATTCGCTGAGGACCGTGAGGGTCAGGCAGACGAAGAAAAACATCCCGCTCACCTGCAGGGAAAGCGTGGTCCAGCCGGAAGCGACGTCATCCTTGGTGAGATAGATCACCACCACGTAACCCGCGTAAACCATATTGATGAACGCGCCGAGCAACCCGCCCAGCGTGACAATTCGAAGTGGATGCCGCGTGTTGGCCGCCAGCAGGTCGATCGCAGTCGCCACTTCGCCGCGCAGTGGCACCGGTCGGCGGGTGCCATCGCGGGATTTCAGTTCATAGGCATGAAACTCGTGCCGGTATCCGAGGGTCAGCGTCAGCACCCTGAGATGCCGGTTCTGCTCCTTAATCTGCAGCAAAGCATTCACTGCTTGGCGGCTCAGCACCCGCAAGTCGGATACGCCGTGCTTGATATCGATTCCAAGATGCTTCCTGGCATACATGCGGAAAACCGCCCCGCAGAAATTCCGGATGATGGATCGCTTAGGCGGGTTTGCGGCGATCCCGTGAACGACGCCCCCGCTCTTCCGGCACAGCTCGATCATTTCCGGAATCACCGACACGGGATCGCTAAGCGGATCCATGGTGACGACGAAGTCTCCGATTGCGGACTCGATGCCAGCGGACAACGCCACATCCCGTCCGAACGGGCGGGACAACCTCATGTAGCGAATCCTTTGCGTCTGCTTGAGGATTTCTCGGACACCGGCCGGGGTGTCGTCTCTCGAGCCGTCATCCACGAGGACGACCTCGAAGAAACGGAAGGCCTGGCCGATCACTAAGTCGATTTCCACCACCAGGCTTTTAAGGATCTTTGCGTCCTGCTGGAGCGGTATTACGATGCTCACAACGGTGTTTTGGTTTATGGACATGCTTGTGGTAATTGGTTTCTAGGAGACGCCCGCAGACGCGCCCAGCAGGTTGCAAATCTCATCCTCCACATCGAAAATGTTGTCGATCTTGCCCCCCATCACATGGATCAGGGATCGCAGCGTGGGATCGCGGCGGAAAAGGATGGGCCTGCCGTCATCCGTCTCGCTGAGCGGCAGCAGCGTTTTGATCGCCCATAGCGAGTCGTGATAAATTGCGTTTTTAAGCGTCGGCATGTAGCGGGATGCGTCCGCCACCATCAGCTCATGATTGCTGGTTTTGTGGATCCTCTTTAGGATGCGGTAAGGATTGATTGCTCCGGTTTGCCCGTTTTCAAACCAGTGTGTGTGCGGCGTGTAGCGGACATGGCTGAGCGTCGTGAGGCCCAGCGACGGAAAGGGCATGAAGGAGAAAAACGGCCCGCACATCATGGTTACGGAGAGCCCCCGCAACTCTGGCGGCAACTCCACCAAGGCCATTTCCGTCAGCTCATGCTTCAATGGGATCAATCCGAGGTCCGAGGCCGCCGTCAGGCGGTTGAGGCCGGCGTAAGTCACGTTGAAAACTATTCCGCAGTGGATTTCCGTGCCGTCGGAAAGGCGCGCAAGGCAGCCATCTGCCAGCGGTGTCAGATTTTCCACTAGCGTTCCCAACCTCACCTCGATGCCTGCCGCGCACATCTCAGCGCGCAGCTTTTCCCGCAGGATCGAGAAATCGAAAGCGCACTCCTCCGCGATCCAGATTTTCTCCGTGAGAGCGGGATTGAAAAGTCGCATTATTTCTGGAGGAGCGATTTCCAAAGGCGCTCCCACACGGTCCATGAACACCTCGAACTGCCTTGCGGTCACCTTTGAGAAATGTCTTCCTACAGCATAGACCTTGGTGAAATTGTCAATAATCGCCTCCCTGTAATGGTTGCGGAACCGCGCATAGTTCTGTCGGGAGCGGTAGGCCGTCATCAGGCTGCGGGGATAGTGGTAGCCCCCGTGCACACGCGCTTGGTTGACTCGTGAAGCTTGGGTCAGAAGGTCGGTTGCCTCCTCGACCACGATTGCCCGCAGCCCCCTGCGATGCAGCATCATGGCAATCGAGCAGCCGAAAAAACCTCCTCCGGCTATGACTATGGCTTCGTGCGACATGATGGTTGAATGATCTTTAGCCCAGTTCGGGTCACTGGAAATAGATCTCCCTGACGGCGCGGACCGCCGCGTCGACCGCCGCCATCCCTTCCGGCTGCGTTCGCATCTCGATCGCGACTCCGCCCTGATAGCCGATTTCCTTGAGCACCCGCGAGATCCGTGTATGGATCGGGTTCGGTAGCTCGAAAGACGACAGGTTAGGCTGGCTGGCGTGCACGTGCCGGAGTAAGCCGGCGGCTTCGCGTAGAACCGGCTCGAAGTCCTCCCCGCTGAGAGCCATTCCACCGGCATCCAGATGCAAGCCGAATCCAGGCGAATCCACCGCCCTCACTAGGTCAGCAGCCTCCGACAAGCGGGTGCAGAAATCCGCACCATACGTCTCAGGGTTTGCCTCGATCACCAAGCATGATCCTGCTTCAGCGCACGCATCGCCGATTTCCCGGAAAAACGGTGCGGCATTCAAAACAGCAGTTTTATGATCCAACTTTCCCCTTAGGCGGTTTTTCGGAGAGCCGAATACCATCGGTCCCGCTCCTACCCACCCCGCGACCTTTCCGATCACCATCAGCAGCTCCTTCATTTGCTGCCGGGCATCCTCACAACCGAATAGTTCCAGCCCATCGGTGCCGAACAGCAGCGCTTGAAAGGAGCCGATCCGAAATCCCTCTTTGCGATACCATGCGGCGCGTTCCCGCACTACTGTCTCGGTCGCCACCAGCGGATTACCAAAGGCTCGCAGCGGCGCAAGCTCGATATCGCAGAGACCTAAATCCCGGAGAAACGCAAGGGATGATGCCTCATCCTGCTGCGGCCAAGCGATGTGTGAAACGGAGAGGTGCATAAGTGGTAAGAAACTAAAAGGCTGGCATGGATTATGACAAAATGTGGCCTTTAAGATTTCAGATTTTCGTTCTGAAGCCAATTGCTCAGATCGGCGATGACTTGGTCTTTTGCGTAAAGGTAACCTCCGGTGCCACCCCACTCCGCCGCATGTTTCGACTTCATGTCATAGCCCGCCGGTGCCGCGCCGCACGCTCCCAGCTTCTTCCCCGGGAAGAAGCGATCCCGGATCTCACAGGTGGCAAGCGGAGCGCAACTAATATTGAGCAACCCTACGCCCAACTCCCATGCCCGGTCGATGTCATCAGCCAACCGCCGCAAATCGTAATACTGGAAGACTCCGCCGGGATCCACCTTGTCGAGGTTATTCTCGTGCATCATGTCGTAGATCACGTTCTTCTTGATTCTGGGCCCGAAGAGTCCGGGCAGCCGCACGATCAGCACGTTAGGAAAACGCCCACCCACCCAGTCCTCCAGTTCGAGACGGTGCAGTCCGTAGGCGTGGTGATTATCGCGCGCGATCACCGTGTCCTCATCCACATCGCGCGGCGAGGGATAAACATCGATGGTTGAGATCAGGGTGAATCGCTTCGCATCGACCTCAGAAAGCGGCGCAGTCAGCCGCGCAATTCCTTTCTTATCTTCATCCGGATGCAAATTCGCCCACCACTTCATTGCCTGTACTCCTGCACATACAAGATGATGGAAAGACCTGCCGCAGATCTCCCCAATATTCGTCGAACGGTAGAGAGAATCGTAGTGTCGTTTCGCCAACAGGTTGCTACCGACAAATCCAGTGTGTCCGATCAATGCATTCATCAAGTGGGGGGGCAGTTTGGTAAGACAAATTGTTAGGGAGCTCGGCAATCAAATACCTATTTAAGAACCCACAACAACCAACGAGTAAGCTAATAAATTTATCGATCAAATTCGTGATTTTGATTTACTGGTTTGGTAGTGGAACGCAACCAATGACACCATGATGTAGAACGTAGGAAGATACCACAATATAAAATTAAGATGAAAATGATGCGCGCTGTGGGCTTTGGCAAGAAGCAACCAAGATAATGGCGCAAGAATAGAATAAGCGGATGTTATTGCAAGAGCCTTTTTCTTGCAATTGCCGGATGACCTAAATATGTTAATTGCCAAACACATAGATGGGGCTAGTATGAGGATTGGCGGTATAAAAAACCCTTCTTTGTTAATTGGAGAAAATATATAGAATAAAATCACCACGAATGTGTTTGCATTGAGCGATTCCACTCTGTGACCAGGAATGAGATCCGCATTTCCTGATAAAGAGTGGGTGTTTTTTAGGACGATTGATTTAATTACATCGCTTGCGATTTTAGATCCAAATTCATTGGACAGCCTTTCATAATGCATGTGTAAAGAAGTTGCGAAAGCTGCGCATGCAGTTAATCCCATAGCTGTAAAAATCAATAAAATTTTAACCTTATTCTGACGCGCCATCATCAAGTAGAAAAAAATAGGTACTGTGGCAGAAATACAAACAGCACTCAGATATTCATATCCCATCAATGATTTGATTAAAATCAATAAGAAAAAAACAAAAATAAAGAAACTAGCGATAACATTTTTTTTCCATTGTGATGCACTCCTTATGAAAAAGTACCCAGTCCAAGCAGCGGTGACTGTAGGAAAAAATAACGTAAATGGCATCCAATATAAATTGCTGCTGAAAACCGTTACCCATCCACCCAAGAGTGTAAGGCAGAATGTGGCAAACCCTGCATATGATCCGAACTCTC
>JBEGOB010000147.1:0-11100 GCA_041182265.1 Verrucomicrobiota bacterium
GTATGGAGGCGACCTGACCTACGAAATCGAGACCTCCACCGACCTTGGCATCACCGATGACTGGGAACCTGTGATAAGCAATGTGACGGCCAACGACACGTTGATCCGCTATGAATTCACCCTCGGCAGCCCTGTAAAGAGTTTCATCCGCCTCAAGGTGGCCCAGGTGCCTTGACCGTTTGCCAAAAGTCCGTGCGTTTAACCTAGAGTCCGCAGTTGAAAATCGGATGATGAGCTCGATTGGGTCATGTGACGGCTTACGTGGCGGCTTGGATCGGGTCAAATAGAAGCCATGGAGAGGATTTTCCCATCGTTAGATTCAACTGCGGATCCTAGGCTGAACTCGAACTTGTCGAAGATCTCCCGGATGTTTTTCGAGAAACCGTTGATGTAGTACTGCAGGTGGCGACCTACGTTGTCGGGATCACCCTTGTGCTTCTGGAAATTGAGAGGGCTGTGGTTGTGGATGCCCAGCTCACGGCCGTCGATGTCCTTGGCGAGCTTGTTGAGCGTGGGATCTACGTCGCTGATCTGCTTGTTTGCCGGGACGGTTTTGTTCTTGGCCACCATGGCCTCGTGTTTCGCCAAGATCTGTTTCTTGGAATGCTCCAGC
Source organism: Verrucomicrobiota bacterium (assembly GCA_041182265.1). Lineage (GTDB taxonomy): Bacteria > Verrucomicrobiota > Verrucomicrobiia > Verrucomicrobiales > Akkermansiaceae > Luteolibacter. The sequence continues at coordinate 614 of JBEGOB010000147.1, forward strand.
ACGCAGTCGAAGCGGCGGAGGACGGTCATGGGTAGCATGACGCGCTCGTATTGCGGCGGCCGATAGGGGCCGCAGAGTAGGTCTGCAACGGACTATATGAAGTTGGTATTAGACATTAGGCTTAGCTAGAAGGAGAAGAGCGAAAACTACGGTAGCTGGGAAGGTCAAAGAGTGGGGCGCAATTCGCTGATTCTTCGCGAATGGCGCGGGAGTCACACGGAGTGTTCCAACAACACTCGATTGTCAGGCGAGGAGATGATTCTGCGGGCATCTTCCATCCTGTCTTGGAGGAGACGGCCCGCCGATTCCGGAGCACCGGAGATTACTTTTTTAAGTTCTGAATTGGCCCAAGTGCGGTAGCCGCCGACGCATTCATCGTAGGCAAGCAGCGAGCTTTGGCGGATGTGGTCGCCGAGGTGGAATCTTTCCAGTTTGTAAGCGGCTTGGGTTTCCACGAAGACCGCCTTTGGGAAGAAGTCCAAAGTGGCGTGGAAGTAATCCAAGGCCAACGCTTGGCTTTCCGGAGTCAGCTTCGGAACCAAGCGGAAGAGTTGGTTTAGAAATGCCAAGGTCTCGTGGCGCTGCCCGGCGAGGCGGGAGATTGCTTGGGCGACAAGATCCGGATTTTCCTCGACCAATTGCCACCGCGCCACGATGACGGCCAATCGGTAGGTGTTGAATCCTCCTGCGGCGATTGCAGTCCGAACGGCTGCTGCCAAAGCGGCTGGGGCCATGCGGGCTGCGTTGTTTCCGAGACCAAGCTCGTTTCCGTATTCACCGAGCGATTGGACAAAGGCTTCAAGTTCCTCGGGCGACATTTTTTCCAAAGAGTCCGTCAGAACTTTGGATAGAAGCTGCAGTTCGATTTCGGGAAGTTCGTCTTTTTTGTCACCACGCGGAACTTTCTTTCGCTTGCAGGCGCCGGTGAGGATTTCCCGGTAGCAGACTCCATGTCCCAAACGGACCATAGCGACAACCGAGTCCGCGCCAAATCGCTGAAGCTCCGCAGCAATCAATCTCCAAACGAGCGGCAATTCAGAATGGTGCCGAGCAAATTCCTTGTTTCCCTCCAAACTTCCGGCCAACGGTTTTTCCCTTTGTCCTTGGCGAGTATTTCCACCAGCGGTTCAAGATCTTCGTGACTGCAAAACTGCAAAAATTCCAGTCCTGGGTCGTCGCGGTATCTGAGTGGAATCATTTGGGTTCGAGTTATTTTTCCGATGTTAGCAGGCGGGGTGGGACAAATACGGGGGCAAGGTCAAGAAAGTCGGAAAAAAGGTGGGATGTGAGGCACGGGAATGTCTGAGAGAGGAGCAATCAGACACTGGCGTTGAAGGTTTTTTCGAAAGCGGCGGCGAGGGTGATGATTTCCTCGAAGGAGGGAGTCTCGCCGAAAAACATCGGGCCAAGCATGGCGGCGTAGTCGGATTTCCAATCGCTGAGGTGCTCCGGCGGCGGCGTGAGACGGAAAGTGCCGGGTTTGTGGGTGGCGTAGTCCACCCAGGAGAAGCGGAAGAAAAGTTCGCGATGTTCGGCGACTCGCTGGAAAAGCGCGGTTTCCACCAGGGCTTTTTCTCCGACGCCGGCGCGCAGGAGGCACCAGAGGTCGTAATAATGGCGGGCCATGCGGAATTTCCGCGGTTTGCCCGGTGGTCGGAAGGTTTCCTCATGAAGAAGGCAGGCCTTTTCCCAGAACGTGCGCTCGGCGGCGAGCACTCGGACGACGCAGGAGGGTGACGGGTCGAGAGTGGTAAAGTGCTCGGTCACATACGGCTGGATGGACTTTTCCTCGTGGGGCCAATCGTCAGAGCGTGCGCCGAGTTCTATTTTGACGACCGGGCGGACGTAAGCCGCAGCGCTTGGAGGGAAAACCGTTGGATAATGGAAGAGCAGGCATTGGCCGTCGGGCATGTCGGGATCGACTTCGAGCTGCCAGCCGGTTTCACCGAGAGCGCTTTGGATTCGAGAGACGAGGGTGGGTTGGAGCGTTCCCTGAACCCAATCGCGACAGGCGTCCATCAGCCCTTCGAGTCGAGCCTTGCGCTGTTTGTTGCTGGGTGCCTTGTCGGGAGCCGCGTCGCCACCGAAACCGAGGACTTCCTTGTCCACGATGAGATCGATGTCCTCGGAAAATCGCTCGATAAGTTTCCAAGCCTTTGAAAGCGAGGTGCCGCCCTTGAAGGTGATGTGCCCGCCGATGTCCGGATCCGAGAAAATTTCGCGCAGCGTCCAGCACACCCAGAAGTCCTTTTCCACGCTGGCGGCGTCGAGGCCCATCGCCCGGTTCACCTCAACGTAGGCGTCGAGTTGGTCGGCGGGGGTGAGCTTCAGCAAGGCATCCATGGTTCAGGCGGCAGGCGGGTCTTTGGCAACGCGATGGAAGATGTCGGCGATCCAGGCGGGAGCGCTGGCGGCATCAGCGGGAAGGGCCGCGCGGTCGGCCGGGGAAAGGTTTCGGCGCAGCTTCAAAATGACGTCGGCATCTACGCCACGTTTTCCGATCCAGCGCAGGGCGAGGATGACCTGGGCGCTTTTTGGGTTTTTGGTGGAAACGAAGCGTGGGGAAACGTGGCGGAGGACGATTTCAGATTTGCCGCTGCGGATCCGGCGGTTCGGGCCGGTGGTGAGATGCCAGCTTCGCATGGGCACCTGGTCACTGAGTCCGAGCACATTGGCCGCGTGGGCACCGGTGGGAAACACGTCACCGCCAGCCTTGCGCTGGATGAGATCCTGCATCGCATCGTAGCTGGGGCCAAGCGAACCGAGCGACGGGTGGCTTCTCGGCACGTGGTAAAGACCGCGCCCTGCTCGGCTGATGAGACCGGCTTTGCAGTTGCGGGAAAGGGTATTGTCCACCGCCGCCCGCGACCCGAGATCGAGGAAATCCACAGGAGTCCAAACACGGTCCTGAGGCCCCGTCCGGATTCGGTCGAGGATGGCGGCGTCAATGGAATCAACGTGCTTTTTCATGGCGGCTTATAATTTTAAGAGAAGTTCTACTGGTTTTTCTGTCAAAATCAAGAGTATTGACGAGATTTGAGCGAGATTTGTGGGCATTTAGACCGTTTGCCAAAAGTCCGTGCGTTTAAGTGAGCTTGACGGTGCTCACCGAGCGGATCGTATCAGTGTCGTTTAGAAGAAGTCTGACCTCCTCAAAGAGCTTCTCGCCAAGCTCGGCTCCGCATCTCGTCAGGTAGCCCGCCATCCCGTGGCCTTTGAGGTATTGCCAGATTCTTTCAATGGGATTGAAGTCGGGACTGTAAGGTGGGAGGTAGACAGGCTCGATGTGGTGCCCAGCAAAAAAGCCCTAGAAACTAGGGCTTTTGCGGTGATTCAGAAGAATACACCCGAAGGGACTCGAACCCCTAACCTTCTGATTCGTAGTCAGACGCTCTATCCAATTGAGCTACGGGTGCCTTGCGACAGGCGCGGGCCGGAAAGAAGCCTATTTTTCAGACGCATGTCAAGAATTTCGAGACAAATTTCAAAATTACGGGGCGGCGACTGGAAATCACCGCCCCGATGGAGTCATACGCCCCGCAAACCAAGGTGCCAGACCGCATTATTGCGTCACGGGCTCCTCCACGATAACCTCCAAGCGGACGAATCGCTTCGGCGTGGTCGTGGGCAGCGTGTAGCTCACAAGCCCCTCACTCTCAATCGCTGATGCTGTCACGTCAGCCCAAGTGGAAAGATCGTCCGATGTCCAAATTTTGTAGGTCACCCCAGTGGCGGACGCATCACGAGGCCAGGAAATGCTTCCGTTGACGACGCTCGGATTCGCGGTGAAAGCGGCGGAAGTCTCCCCCATGAAATACTCAACCCCGTTTTTCACACCGTCCCCATCGAAATCCAGATCAGGCCCTTGGCCTCCAGCGTAGGTGGTGGACCACGTCACAAAACCACCGACCACCGGCATCGTGCTGTTGTCATTGAAAAATACGGTCGCAAGCGTCTGTGTGGAACTGGCGACTTCTAAGCTGAACTCCCGATTGCCAATCGCCCCCTCGTAGCCGCCATCGGCCGCACCAACTGCATTATGACGGAACTTATAAGTGCCAAAAAGACCCGAAGCCGGCCCCTCAAAACCAACCAGCGTGCCCGTCCAAATCCCTTCACCCACAGGGCTTAAAACGAGATCTGGAAGCGTGCCCGCCAAGCCTGTGAAGAAATCCACAACCACGGTGTTCACTAACGGATCAAAATTTCCGAGTGCCTCCTGCACACTCATGTTCACACTGAAAACGATGTCCCGCGTCGCACTCAGCGGCAGCGGATCGAGATCGTCATTCACGCCATCACCATCCGTGTCCGCCTGAGTCGGATCTGTATTGGCTAGAAACTCGTCCTCATTGTTCAAGCCATCTTGATCGGAATCTTCACCGCTAAGAACGCCGTAAGCCGTGAGAAATGCCGCGACATCAGGAAACTCAGTCCGGCCAAACGACCGCGCCAATGTCGCGTTGTTGAAGGTAAAGCGATAGAATCCAGTCGCACCGACCGCAGCTCCAATATCAACCCCACCATCGCCCCAACTGTTCGTCCAATTGCCATTCGCCGCATACTTATAAGTGATCGCCCCTGCCACTGTGTTGAAGCGATAGTCGAGCGTCCATTCATATTGCCCAGTTAGGCTAGACGTATCCCCTTGAATCATCGCGTTCCCCGCGGATCCATCCACCTGCCACGCAGGGTCCGTGTAGCTTCCTGGAACTGCCATCGACTGATAATTCGCAATCGTCGGATTGGAAATATAACCCAACGCTGACGTCAGCTCCTCTCCATCAGAAAAGCCATCGCCGTCTGTATCCGCAAGAAGCGGGTTGGTTCCACTGTCCTCTGCTGATACGTAAATTCCCGTGTTGGTCTCAACCCCGTCCAGAAGCCCATCACCATCGTCATCGTCATCAAGAGCGTCGGATATTCCGTCACCATCCGTATCGGTGTAGTCCACCGTCAGAGAAATCGTCTGCGAGCCAGGCTCGGCCTCAAAATTGAAGGAATTCACCGCACCTCCTATATCAGCTGTCGAAGATGTCAGAGCGCCAAGCACCTGATTTGAAGCATAATTGCTAGCTCCATTCACCAACATCGCCATCAATTTGATAGGCTGAGCCTCTCCATTCGGCACACCAAGTTGCGCAAGGCTCAACGACATTTCCACTCCAAGTATCGCCTCGGAAAATGCCGCGGGCACACCCTCCCACAGAGTTTTAATCCCGTTGATGATGCCACCGACCGGCATCGGATTTCCGGGCCCGGAGTTGCCCGCATAGCTTCGAACGCCCGTCGTGAGATTGTAGCGATTCACATGCGCATCTGAACCGGTTCCAAAAATCCGCAGTGCGTAATCCGGAGTGAATCCTGCTTCAAAAGTCAGCCCCCCACTTGCAGAATTTCCCAAGTTGTTGATATACCACTCCTCCCCACCAGACGTAATCAGATTGTTTGGAATGAACGAGACGCCCCCCGCCTTCGAGTCAATGAAGAGGATCACCGCATTCCCTTGCGCATGTCCCGCGATGGAAATGAATAACTCCGAACTTGATTGAGTTGTATGCAAATTGGCAATCGAGTTGGCAGACACGCCGTCAACCGTATCCCAGTTGCTGACCAGCGTCTGCACAGACCGCTCGACGTAAGCCTCATTGGCTTCTCGAGCGCCGTCGATCGTGACACTTTGAGCCTCAGCCAATGAGACACTGATTCCGAGAATAGAAGCGCATACCGCTGCGGAGGAGCGCAGCCCTTGTCGATTGTAGGTGGGTTTCATGGGATTTCTTGATTGAACAGAATCAGCAAAAAAGACGCGATTTTCGAAAAATCAGCATTTTTCCTGAAGCCCGAGCTTCACCCGGGCAATTCAACAAATGTCCCCAGCACGCTGGCCGTTTACATTTTTTTAAAAGAAATTCCAGCCCACCCACTCACCAAGCCACCTCACTGCGGCCGCGGCAGTGGCTCGTCACCCAAACGACGATCCAAATCCGCGACACGCTCCCACGGGCACCGTTTGCGCTGATATTTCCGCCAAACCACATCGCGCAAAGCACGCCAAACATCCTCAGTCGGCTCGGTCAAGCGATCCCATGTCGGGTCCCGCTTCTGCGTGGTCGTCAGAACCGTCCACTTCCCTCCTTGGTAATTCCCACGGTAAAAACGCTTCCCTTCCTCCCCATTTTCCTGCCATTCGTGACTTTCCATGGCGGGAGACTGCCCCGCCCACTCACGAGAAACAAGGGGGAATCCTCTGCCAACTACAGATCAGAATCGACTCGCCGCCCCCAAGCTGCCCACCTTCCCGCATGGCAAACATCGGCGAGCGGGCATCCCTACAAATTCTCCACGAAAAATCCTTCGGCCTCTTTCTCGACGGCGGCGAACTCGGAGAAATCCTCCTGCCCCGTCGCGAAATGCCGACTGAGTGGGCCATCGGAAATTTCCTCAACGTCTTCCTCTACCTCGACTCCGAGGACCGCCAAGTCGCCACGCTCAAAACACCCAAAGTCATGCCCGGCCAATTCGCGCGCCTCCGCTGCGTCGCGGTCACTGGCGTCGGCGCGTTTCTCGACTGGGGCCTACCAAAGGACCTCCTCGTCCCCTTTCGCGAGCAGAAAATCCGCATGGATATCGGCAAGCACTACATCGTTTACGTCCTCATCGACGAGCACACCGGGCGCCTCATCGCCACCACACGCATCGCCCGCCACATGGACCGCACGCCACCCGACTTCAATCTCGAACAAGAAGTCGATCTCATCATTTTCGGAAAAACGGATTTGGGCTACAAAGCGATCATCAACGGCACTCACAGCGGGCTGATTTTTGCAAATGAAGTCTTCCAAGACCTGCAACCCGGCGAGGCACTCAAAGGCTACATCACCGCCCTTCGCCCGGACGGAAAAATCAACCTAAGCCTGCATCCCGCTGGACGCGCCAAGGTGGATGGCCTCGAAGGACAAATCCTAGCGGAACTGACGGCACGCGGTGGCTTCTGGTCACTCGGTGATCACAGCTCGGCGGAAGAAATCCACAGCGAGCTGGGTGTCAGCAAGCGCACCTTCAAACAAGCAACTGGCGCACTTTTCAGAAAGCAAAAGATCTCCATCCAGAAAAACGGAATCCGACTGATCGAGCCTGCCGACTGACCGACAAAATCAGCCGCAACCCCGGCCTAACGCGCCGCTCCAATGCGCGACGCCTCTGGAATTTCAATCAGCTTGCCCGTCGTGCAATCATACACAAAACCGAAAATCGGAATGTCGCCCGGCACCAAAGGATGCGCACGAATCCGCTCAACATCCTCAATCACGCTTTGATCGAGATTCGTGAATGTCAGCCAGTTGACATAACGCCCCTCAGGCGATCCAGAACCATTTCCATGATCCTCCCAACCCGCCGCCCCTAGGCTCGCTTGCCGCAAACTGCTGGATAGCAACTTGCCCATGACTTCGTTGTTAAATGTGAGCATGCCACAATCCGTGTGGTGAATCACAAACCACTCGCGCGTCCCGAGCAACTTGTAGGAAATCACCAACGAACGGATCGCATCATCACTCGCCCGCCCACCCGCATTGCGGATGACATGCGCGTCACCCTCCGCCAATCCCGCAAACTTCGCAGGATCCAGACGCGCGTCCATGCAGGTCAGAACCGCAAACTGCCTAGCCGGCGGAATCGTCAATTGGCCTTTATCTCCAAAATCAGCGGCATATTCCGCATTGGCGGTGAGAATTTCGTTTCGGATGGAACTCATGATTGTTTGCTAGGTTGGCTTGAACTCGCCGAGACCTAAACAAGCATCGGCCACCCCGCAACCCGAAATTTCCTCAATTCTTCTCAGCGTGTAAAACGATAGCCTGCCGCTAAGCCCGCCGCTTTTTCACCGCTTTTTTCTGCTCGAAACTCACCAATTTCGGGTCAAATGCCTCTGGATCATATCCAGGATGCGCCCACTCGATCTCACCGTGCAAGGCCTGCATATACTGGAAAGTCCCGCCAAAATCCTCTGGCGGACACGCACGCGCCCCCTCCAAAACCTCGGGCCCACCCTCACCCGCAACCCACTTTTCAAACACAATTTCGTGAATCCACTCATCCGCGAAATCGTAGCGATACAAAATACGGATCGGCAAACGTCGCTTCCCGAGAAAATCCTTCACCGTCAGCACCGCCTCATCCTGGAACTCACCCGCAGTTTGATCCTCCAATCCGATAGGCCCGATCACGTCAACAAGCCGCTTCCCTTTCCCGTGCCGAAATTCATGCGGACTTTTGTTGTCCCAGCCCATCACGGACTGCAGCGCATCGCTGAACTGAATGAACGTCACATCCCCGGAAATCGAGAATCTCCGCCAAATCTGCGGCTGAATTCCATACAGGAACACCTTCACCACCACACGGGTTTCATCCTTCGTTTTTGCCATACCCGCACCTTGTGAACCGCCATCACCAAAAAATCAAATCGGAATTCAAGCAAGTGGCCGACAAAGCACAAACGGCGAAACCACCAGCGCCTCAAACTCCACCTCCCCATTCTCCCACTGCGCCGCATGCAGGGCCTCAATCTTGACCAAATCTCCCGACTTCAGCCATCCGTCCACCAAATCCCCCCGATCGGCCGAAATCGCACCACCCACCTCCTCCAACTTCAACGACGGATCCACAAAATACAGACTCCCGCTCACACGGTGCGGCGCAAGATAGCTCCACGTCACCCGACCCGTGTATTTCGCCAATTTCTCAGCAACGCTGGTGACATCTTCCCCTAACATCACATATCTCAACGACCCGGCTGCGCTCGAACTCTCAGAAACCATGGCCCGAAGCTAAGCCCGGAAAATTCACACGCCAAGCCAGGAAATCGCCTCTCAATCATTCCACACGACGCAACTTCCTCGTGACCCATTTTTCCATACCGACCAACCCATAGATACCAAACCCCACCGCAACAATTCGCAACCACGCATCGCCTCCAATCGGTGCCGATTGGAAAATCCCGTGCATCCATGGCGCATAGGTGAACAAACCTTGCAGACCAAGCATCGCCGCCGCACCCACGATCACCCACGGGTTCGATCCAAGCCCAATTGTAAACATTGAGTGAGTGAAACTCCGGCAATTGAACAAGTAAAACAACTCACCCATCACAAACACATTCACCGCAACCGTCCGTGCCTCACGCAAATCATAACCCGCCCCCAGCGCCCACTCAAACAAGTAGAAGCTGCCCGCCAAAAGCATCACAGAAACCCACAAAATCCGAAATTGCAGCCACCTCGTTAGAATGGGCACTTCAGGATTACGCGGCGCACGCGCCATGATGTTCGGCTCCTTCGGCTCAAAAACCAACATCAGCCCTAGCAAAACCGCCGTGGTCATATTGATCCATAAAATCTGCACCGGCAAAATCGGCAAATCCCTCCCAAGCCCGATCGCCAGCAAAATCACCAAACCCTCTCCAAAGTTCGTCGGCAAAGTCCAAACAATGAACTTCGTCAAGTTATCAAAAACCCCGCGCCCCTCCTCCACCGCTGCCTCAATGGAAGCGAAATTATCATCGGTTAAAATCATGTCGGCCGCCTCCTTGGATACATCGGTGCCCGTGATTCCCATGGCGATTCCGATGTCCGCCTGCTTCAGCGCCGGCGCGTCGTTCACGCCATCACCTGTCATTGCAACCACCTGCCCGCGTGCCTGCAAAGCTTTGACCAAACGAAGCTTCTGCTCCGGAACCACCCGCGCAAACACCGCTGCACGCTCCGCCACGGTCGCCAATTCATCATCATCCAGCGCTTCCAACTCTGAGCCATTCACCACCGTGACCGAGCCATCCAAGCCAATCTGCGCAGCAATCGACTTCGCCGTGAGTGCGTGATCACCCGTGATCATTTTTACCGCAATCCCCGCACGACGACATTGCCTAACCGCCTCAATCGCCTCCGGGCGCGGCGGGTCCAATTTCCCCTGCAATCCCAGAAATGTCAGATGCTCCGCCACATGCGTATGATTCAAACTGTCGTGATCCTCAGCCATGCTGCGCCGCGCAAACGCGAGCACACGCAGTCCACGTGAAGCCATCTCATCCGCCACCGCCAATACCTCCTCGCGCGACAATGCATCACGCTCGCCCGACGCATTCAGTTGACTTGCACAACGCTCAATCAATGCCTCCACCGCGCCTTTTACGTAAATCAACTTTGGCTCACCCGCCCCACCGTGAAGCGTTGCCATGTATTGATACTCCGACTCAAATGGAATGCTCTCAACACGCGGCAAACGACTCCCGAATCCATCAAGCGTCACTCCGCCTTTTCTAGCAGAAACTAACAATGCTGCTTCCGTCGGATCGCCTAACACACTGATGCGACCATCCGACTCCTCGACCAAACGTGAATCATTGCAAAGAAGCCCCGCACCCAGCGTCTCAACCAGCGCCGCATTCTCTCCAACGACCACCGGCATATCACAGAGATTCAACTCACCTC